>JBAYOU010000368.1:0-2787 GCA_041678065.1 Parvibaculum sp.
CATGGCTGGAATGAAGGTGATGATGACGCCACTCGCTATGCCGGGCAGGGCGAGCGGTACCACGACAGAGAAGAAGGTGCGCATGTGCCCTGCACCGAGGTCAAGGCTCGCCTCGAGATAGGACCGATCCAGCCTGTCGAGCGCCGCGTAGAGCGGTAGCACCATGAAAGGCAGATGCACATAGACAAGACCGAACACGACCGCGGTGTTGTTGTAGAGCAATTGCAGCGGCGAGAAGGGGCCGATCAGCGTGTTATCGCCAAGGCCGATAAAGGAGAGCAGCCAGTCGGCATGGACGACGAGCCATTCAAGCCCATTGTTGATGAAACCATTGGTGCGCAGGACGGCGATCAGCGCATAGGTGCGAATCAGCAGATTGGTCCAGAAGGGCAGGATGATGAGCAGCAGCAGCCACATCCGCATGTTCGGCTTGGCAAAGACAATCGCAATGGCAACGGGGAAGGCAACGACCAGGCAGATGAAGGTCGTTGCGGCCGCCATCCAGATCGATTTCCAGAAGATGCCGAGATAGAGCGGTTCGAGCGCGCGCGCATACTGGTTCAGGTTCCAGTCGAGCGTGGTGTCGATGATGCCGGTCTTCGAGCTGAAGCTGTAGAGCCAGATCAGCGAGAGCGGAATGATGAAGAAGGCGACGAGCCAGAAGGTCGGCGGCGCAAAGGCAGCCCAGAAGGCGCGTGCCGAAGTCTTCCAGTTGTCCATGCAGCAACCCTCCCGAGGGATGTAAACAGGAACCAAATGTCACAAGGCCGGTCGGACACGGATTTCTCCGTCCCGCTGAGGCGGCTCGAATGCTGTTGCGGCTCCCACGCCAGCCCTCTTCCCGCTTTCCATTTCCGCGACAGAAGTAAGCACAGCTGCGGAAAAGGAAAAAGGGGCAGAATTAAAAAAGGCGGGCAGTTACCTGCCCGCCCTTGCGCCGCTTACGCGGCGTTGATCTTGGTGCAGAGCTCCTCGCGCATCTGCGTGACCTCCTCACCGAGATAGAGCGCAACCTCGGATGCTTCGAGAACGTCCTCGGGCGGGAAGGTGATCTTGTTGTTCTGATATTCTTCATCCATCAGTTCGAAGGCGGCCTTGTTGGGCGTGGCGAACTGGATGTATTCCGCGATCAGCTTGTGGGCTTCCGCATCGTGGATGTAGTTGATGAAGGCATGGGCGTTTTCCGGATGCGGCGCGCCTGCCGGAATGGCCAGAACGTCTTCCCAGATGAGACCGCCTTCCTTCGGTACGATGTAGTCCACATCATCATCTTCGGTCATGAGCTGGGCGATGTCGCCGCTATATTCCATCGTGACATCGACTTCGCCGGAAGCGAGCAGGTCCTGGCCGTTATCTTCAGCGAAGGACTTGATGCGCTTCTTCTGCTTGATGATGAGTTCAGCAGCGGCTTCGTTCTCGGCCCGGTCGGTCGAGTTGAGCGAGTAGCCGAGATATTTCAGCGCACAGCCAAGCATGGTGCCGCATTCGGCAAGAAGCGCGATCTTGCCGGCATGGGTGTCGTCATCATAGAGGATGCCCCAGCTATCCGGCGTGGAGTCAACGGCGGATTTGCGATAGCCGATACCGACCGTGCCCCACATATAGGGGAGTGAATATTTGCGGCCCGGATCGAAGGGCTCGTCCATGAAGCGCGGATAGATGTTCGCGATGTTCGGGATCTTCGAATGGTCGAGCGGCTGGAGCATACCCGCTTCGATCATGCGCGGTACCCAGTCATTCGAGGGCACGACAACGTCATAGCCGGTATTGCCGCCGCGCATCTTGGCGAAGAGTTCGGAGACGTCGCCAAACAGGTCCATCGTCACCTGAATGCCGGTCTCTTCCTGGAAGTCAGCAAGCGTCGTTTCGCCGATATAGGTGTCCCAGTTGGCGAAAGTGAGTTTCTTCTCTTCGGCGGCTGAAACGAATTTCGGTTTTGCAGTCAGCGTGATGCCAACGGCTGCCGCTCCGGTCATGAACTGACGGCGCGACAGAGCGCTGAGCAGTCCGGACATACCTCTTTTGCGGTTCATGGATGTCGTCCTCCAAATTGAGATGTCTGTGCCCCGCCCCTGCCGTGATGAGGTCGAGCGGCCGAGAGATCATCAGTGTTCAATGGATTTTATGGAAGCGCAAGCGAGGCGGTCGGCTCGCTGCCGTGATTGCGTAAAAAAATTGGGGCACTGTGCCCTTATGCCCGCACGCTCCCCCCGAGCTCGGGACAGCTTGTCGCCGATTCCCCGGTGCGCTGCAAAATGACGAATTCGTAATGACGGAAATGTGATCTCGGGCAGGGCTCTCTCGCTGCTTTTCGTTCGGTTGGATTTCCGAGCGGTCCCGCTATTCTCGCGTTACACTTGCCCCATGATTGTCACCACCGAAGAAGAACTCGAAGGCCTCAAGGCGATAGGCCGCATCGTGGCGCAGGCGCTTGCGGAGATGGGCGCTGCGATAGAGCCCGGCATGACCACGCGCGAGCTTGATGCGCTGGGCCACGCGCTCCTCGAAAAGGAGGGTGCGCGTTCCGCGCCGGAACTTGCCTATGATTTCCCGGGGGCGACCTGCATCAGCGTGAATGAAGAAGTTGCGCATGGCATTCCGGGGGACCGGATCATCCGCCCCGGCGATCTCGTCAATATAGATGTGTCGGCGGAGAGGGACGGGTTCTTCGGTGATACGGGGGCGAGCTTTCCCGTGCCCCCGGTCAAGGCGCATGTTGCGCGCCTCTGCCGCGACGGGAAACGCGCCATGTGGGAAGGCATTCGCGCCGTGCGGTCGGGCGGCAGG
>JBAYOU010000369.1:0-2783 GCA_041678065.1 Parvibaculum sp.
ACCTGCCGCACCCCTGCACGAATGGCGGCAAGCGAATTTGCTACCGCATTCTCCGTGTCATTATGCGCGTGAATGCCAAGTTTCTCGCCCGGCACGCCCGAGGCGATCACTTCGCCCACGATGCGCTCCACCTCATCGGGAAGCGTGCCGCCGTTGGTGTCGCAGAGCACAGCCCAGCGCGCACCTGCATCAAGCGCCGTCTTCACGCATGACAGCGCGTAGTCAGGATTCGCCTTGTAACCGTCGAAAAAATGTTCGCAGTCGATCATCGGCTCGCGCCCCTTGGCGGCGATGGCCTTCACGCTTTCGGCAATGGCTTCGAGATTTTCTTCATTCGTTACGCCAAGCGCGACTTCGACATGGAAATCCCAGCTTTTCGCGACAAGGCAGACGGCATCCGTATCGGCCTCAAGTACGCCTGCAAGGCCCGGATCATTTGATGCGCTGCGCCCTGCCCGCTTCGTCATGCCGAAGGCGGTGAACTTCGCGTGGTTGAGTTGGGGTCGCTCGGCGAAAAATGCGGTGTCCGCCGGGTTTGCCCCCGGATAGCCGCCTTCGATGTAGTCGATACCGAGTTCGTCCAGCAGGCGCGCGATCAGCCGCTTATCTTCCACGCTGAAATTGACACCTGAGGTTTGGGCGCCGTCGCGCAGCGTGGTGTCGAAAAGATAGAGGCGTTCTTTACTGGACTTGCTCATGGTTCGGTTCCGCATCATGGAGCGGCAAAGGTCCGCTCTGGAGGTGACTTCCGCCACCGACCGGACCCGTTTTCCACAATGAATATGCAAGCGTGCTTGTACGGCGGCGGCGAAGCTATGGCTAGCCGCTAATAATCAAGCCCTGAATGATCGAGAAAGCCGGGTTCATGCCGGTATCTCCATTCGTCGCCGTTAAAACAATAATAGAATCAAGCCGTTAGGCCTCTGAGCCGAGCCTCCGCCCGTTCTCTTCCGATGAGGGGTAGCAGGTTTTTGAGTTCGGGTCCATGCGTCAGACCCGTGAGGGCGAGGCGGAGTGGCATGAACAGCGCCTTACCCTTGCGGCCCGTTGCCTGCTTTACCGCATCGGTCCACGCGCCCCATGTCTCCGGGCTCCAAGGCTCCGGCGGCAGCGCGGCGACTGCGGCAGCGGCAAAATCCTCTTCCTCAATCACCGGATCAAGCGGGCCCTGCACGATGCGCGCCCATTCCGCTGCATCGGAAAAAAGGACGAGATTGGGCTTCACCGTTTCCCAGAAGTCTTCCCCGAGATCACAACCAAGCGTCTGAAGGCGAGGCGCCGCCGCCGCGTAAGGCAGGAGGTGGAGGCAGGCCGTATTGGCGCGGGCAAGATCAGCTGGGTCGAAACGAATGTCCGAGCGACCAAGCTTTGAGAGATCGAAACCTTCCGCAAGCTCATCCAGTGTGAGGCAAGGTTCCATCGGGTCCGGCGTGCCAAGCCGGGCAAGCAGCGCATTGAGCGCTATTGCCTCATAACCTGCTACCCGAAGTGCGCGAAGGGAGAAACGCTCGGCATCATGGCGCTTGGAAAGAGGCTTTCCCTCCGGTCCGTTCAGCAGTGAGTAATGCGCAAAGACAGGCGGCTCTGCGCCCAGCGCACGAATGATCTGAATCTGCACACCGGTATTCGTGATGTGGTCCGAGCCGCGAATGACATGGGTGATCTCGAAGTCGATGTCATCCACGATGCTGGGCAGCGTATAGAGGAAGCGACCATCCTCCCGGATAAGCACCGGGTCGGAGAGCGAAGCGCCATCCACCGCAACATGGCCCTGAATAATGTCCTCGAATTCCACCTGTTCATGGTCGAGCCGGAAACGCCAATGTGGGCGGCGACCTTCTGCCTCAAGGGCGGCGCGCTCCTCATCCGTCAGCTTCAAGGCGGCCCGGTCGTAAACCGGTGGCAGCCCTCGCGCAAGTTGGCGCTTACGGCGGCGGTCCAGTTCGGCGGCACTTTCATAGGCCGGGTAAAGACGACCGGCAGCCTTCAGCTTCTCCGCCGCAGCTTCATAGGCATCAAGGCGTTCAGACTGCCGCGCGAAAATATCGTGTTTGAGCCCGAGCCAGTCGAGATCCTCTTCGATGGCGGCGGCAAACTCTGCGGTTGAGCGCTCATCATCCGTATCGTCCATACGGAGCATGAACTTTCCAGCATTCTTCCGCGCGAAGAGAAAGTTGAAGAGCGCCGCTCGCGCATTACCAACATGAAGATGGCCTGTTGGCGATGGCGCAAAGCGGACAGTGATGGGCCTGCTCATGCGTCCTGATCCCGAAAACCGTTCACGATGGGATAGCGTCGATCGCGCCCGAAATTGCGGCGCGACACCTTCACGCCTGGCGCGGCCTGACGGCGTTTATATTCGGAAATATAGAGCAGATGCTCGACGCGCTTTACGAGCTCGCGATCATGGCCGCGCTCCACGATCTCGCGTACCGACATTTCCTCTTCCACAAGGCCGTGGAGAATATCGTCCAGCACCTCATAGGGCGGCAGTGAATCCTCATCCTTCTGATCAGGCCGGAGTTCTGCCGAAGGCGGGCGCACGATGATGCGTTCCGGCACCACCCTGCCCTGCGGCCCGAGGCAGCCTTTCGGCATGTTCTCATTCCGCCACCTTGTCATGCGGAAGACACGCGACTTGTAGATATCCTTGATCGGATTGAAGCCGCCATTCATGTCGCCATAAAGCGTGGCATAGCCCGCAGACACTTCCGACTTGTTGCCCGTTGTCAGCAGCATGGAGCCAAACTTGTTGGAGATCGCCATGAGAATGACACCGCGCG
>JBAYOU010000370.1:0-2781 GCA_041678065.1 Parvibaculum sp.
ATTCTCGGCATCTCTATCCGCACCTTGCGCAACAAGCTCAAGGAATATGGCGAACAGGGCATTCCCGTTCCCACACCGGGTGAAGTGCGCGCCTATACCGCCTGACTTCAGCCGCGACCTTCTTTGAGAAAGCACGATAGATGAGCGACGCAACGATCACTTCTCCGGGCACTGCGGGTGGCCTGTTCAGCCTTGGAGGGATTTCGACGAGAACCCTCGCCGCTGATCTTGCCAAGCGCGGCGACCTGCTGCTTGCGTTCGGCATCCTCACCATCATCGTGGTGCTGATCCTGCCGCTGCCCGCGATCCTCATGGATTTCGCGCTCGCCATCTCTTTCACTTTCTCCGTCCTCGTGCTGATGACCGCACTCTTCATCCAGAAGCCGCTCGAATTCAGCGCCTTCCCGACCGTCCTCCTCATTGCGACAATGTTGCGCCTCGCGCTCAATCTTGCCTCCACGCGCCTCATTCTTGGCCACGGCCATGAAGGCACGGACGCGGCAGGCAAGGTGATCGAAGCCTTCGGCAATTTCGTGATGCAGGGCAATTTTGTCATCGGCGTTATCGTGTTTGCGATCCTTGTCATCGTGAACTTTGTCGTCATCACCAAGGGTTCGGGCCGCATCGCGGAAGTCGCGGCGCGCTTCACCCTCGACGCCATGCCCGGCAAGCAGATGGCAATTGACGCTGACCTGTCCGCCGGTCTCATCGATGAAAAGGAAGCCCGCGAGCGTCGCTCCAATCTGGAGAAGGAAAGCTCTTTCTTCGGTTCGATGGACGGTGCTTCAAAGTTCGTGCGCGGTGATGCCATCGCCGGCCTTCTCATCACCTTCATCACCGTGGTTGCCGGCATCGTTATTGGCGTCGCGCAAAACGGTCTTAGCTTTGGCGAAGCCGCTCAAACCTACACGCTCCTCACGGTGGGCGACGGTCTTGTGAGCCAGATCCCCGCCCTCATCGTATCAACGGCGGCGGGCCTTCTCGTCTCGAAGGCGGGTGTTGAAGGTGCGGCGGATGAAGCGCTCTTCGACCAGTTCTCCGGCTATCCGCAGGCGCTTGGCATGTCGTCTGTCGTCACCGGCGCCATGGCGCTTCTGCCGGGCCTCCCTCTCCTGCCCTTCTTCGCACTCAGCGCCGGCACAGGCTCGCTCGCCTATTACCTGATGAGGCAACGAAAGAAAGTCGCTGCCGACGCAGAAACCCTGCGCGAAACCGAAGAGCAAGCCGCGCCCGCCGCCGAGGAGCCGATCAGCACCGCGCTCAAGATGGACGAGTTGCGCCTCGAAATCGGCTACGCGCTTCTCCCGCTCATTAATGGCAAGGATCACCAGAAGCTTACCGACCAGATCAAGGCGCTGCGTCGCCAGATCGCGAGCGATATGGGCTTTGTCATGCCGTCCGTCCGCATCCTCGACAATGTGCAGATCGACGCAAATTCCTATGTCATCCGCGTGAAGGAAGTGGAGTCAGGGCGCGGCGATGTCTATGTCGGCCAGCTTCTCGTCATGGATCCGCATGGCGGCCAGATCCAGCTTCCCGGCCTTCACACCACCGAGCCTGCCTTCGGACTGCCTGCAACCTGGATCGACGAAGGCCTGCGCGAGGAAGCCTCTTTCCGCGGCTACACGGTTGTCGACCCGCCGACGGTGCTCACCACCCATCTCACCGAGATCATCAAGGACAATATGGCCGACCTTCTGTCCTATGCAGAAGTGCAGAAGCTGCTCGATGAACTCGGCAAGGAACACAAGAAGCTCGTGGACGACCTCGTGCCTTCGCAGATCACCATCACCGGCATTCAGCGCGTGCTCCAGACGCTCCTTACCGAGCGCATCTCGATCCGCGACCTGCCGACCATCATGGAAGGTATCGCCGAAGCGGTAGGCCATACGCAGAGCCTCACCCTCATTACCGAGCATGTGCGGGCCCGCCTTGCGCGCCAGATCTGCGCGGCACACAGCGATGCAAACAATGCATTGCCGCTCATCACTCTTTCACCGCAATGGGAACAGGCCTTCGCCGAGTCCCTTATCGGCCAGGGTGAGGAGAAGCAGCTCGCCATGCAGCCTTCCCTGTTGCAGGAATTCATCGCCACCATGCGTGGCCGCTTCGAGGAAGCCGCACAGGCAGGCGATGTGCCTGTACTGCTGACCAGCCCCGGTGTGCGCCCCTATGTACGGTCCATTGTGGAAAGGTTCCGTCCACAGACATTTGTCATGTCGCAGAACGAAATTCACCCCCGCATCAAGCTTCGCACGGTGGGCAGCGTCTGATCGCGCTGCCCACCCCCCGCTCGTTAACCAAAGAACGGCCGGGAGAACGTCGATTTGCACCGCAGTCGGAGGGTTTCGCAGCGTAAACCGCTAGACCTCGCCTCATTTTGAGCTAACCTCACTCCGCGCCCGCTCGCTCTGTTCTGCGAGATGGCCGGTACAAGATAAAAGTGGGGGCGGCGGAAGAGGGGTTCTTCCGCCCGGCAATACCTAGGGGGACAAAATGGAACTCACCGAATATCTGAATCAGGCCGTTGCCTGGGCGCGGATGGGATTCGACACGGTCAATTCAATTCAAGGGCTGATCATTGCCCTCATCGCCGCGATCCTGATGAACCGCTATGGCCGCATTCTCGTCTATGCGCTGGGTGCAACCCTTGTGCATGAACTGGTGAATATCGGCCGCAATTTCTACGCTGGCGCCGCAAACCCGCTGCCCGACTATCTCGACACGCAGGTGTTGAAGCTCGTCGCGATCCGCTTTGTCGGCTATCTTATCGCGATCAGC
>JBAYOU010000371.1:0-2771 GCA_041678065.1 Parvibaculum sp.
CGGATTATGCAGCGTGGGCACGATGAAAAGCGCGGCGGGATGTGTCTCCTGCGCGAGGCGCTCCAGCGCAGCGGGAAGTACGCCTTCCGCATCCATATCAACAGGTATGACACGCCGCCCCGTCAGCACGGCCTGGTTCACCATCGCGTGATAGGTGATCGCCTCTGTGAGGATCATATCGCCGGGCCGCGTGGCGGTGAGGATGGCGGTAAGTATCGCCTGCTGCGCGCCCGAGCAGACGAGAATATCATCTGCTGTCGGCGTGAAATGATCATGCGCAAGCCATGCAGCGGCTGCCTGCCTGTCGCGCAGCGTGCCGCCGGGGGGCGGGTAGCTGTTGAACAGAGAAGGCCCTCTTTCGCGCCCGCGCTCCGCGAGAAGGGTGGAGAGCGCCGCGCCCATTATTTCATCTTGCCCGACGGATGGGGGGTAGGCGGCCTTCATCGCAGCTTCGCTTGCATCCGGCGGGGTGAGATAGGCGGCCGAGCCGACGCCCGTGCCGCTCCGCGTAAGCCCGCTGCGGTCCAGTACATAGGTGCCGCGCCCCACCTCTCCGGCAACCTCACCCCGGCTAGCTGCCAGCGCATAGGCGCGGGAGACGGTGCCGACGGTCACGCCCAGCGCATAGGCAAGGTCGCGGACGGGTGGGAGTTTCATGCCCGGAGAGGCAGCGCCAGACTTGATGGCGTCGCGCAGCGCATCCGCGATTGCCCGGTAGCGGGGACCGGGGCGCGCGGTGATGTCTGTGGGATCAAAAGGCGAAATTGTCATGGTGACGATAAAATCATTGATTCAGGAAGCAGAGTCAATCATCGTATAATTGTGCTGGTTTTCTGTCATTTTTCGCGCCTCACTGGCGCTTCTGGCAAAATTGTATCCATTCAATTTCTGGATTGTATCAATTGAGGACAGCAAGATGAAAGCGCCGCTCTATCAGATTGATGCCTTTGCGGACCGTGTTTTCGAGGGCAATCCGGCCGCTGTGGTGCCGCTTTCGGAATGGCCCGCCGATGCGCTGATGCAGGCGATCGCGGCGGAAAACAATCTGGCGGAAACGGCCTTCTTTGTGCCGGAGGGCGAGGGCTACAGGCTGCGCTGGTTCACGCCTGCGGTGGAGGTGGACCTTTGCGGCCACGCAACGCTCGCCTCCGCACATGTGCTCTTTTCCCATCTCGGCTATGCAAGGCCCGAAATCTGTTTCGAAACGCGGAGCGGCACACTCATTGTTCGCCGGGAGGGGGATATTCTGGCGATGGATTTCCCTGCCGCCAAGCCGAAGCCCTATCCCGCCCCGACCGAGATTGCGGCGGCGCTAGGAGGAAATGCGCGTGTCTGGGCTAGATCCACACATGTGCTGGCGGTGTTCGACAGTGCATCAGACGTGGCTGCGCTTAAGCCTGATCTCGCCGTTCTGAAGCGTCTCATGTCTCGTAGCGATGGGGCGCTTGCGGCGTCCGCGCCTGCTCATGAGGGATCAGGTGTAGATTTCGTCTCGCGCGTTTTTGCGCCAAATCTCGGCATAGATGAGGACCCGGTAACAGGCGCGGTGCATTGCGTCCTTGTTCCTTATTGGGCACGGCGGCTCGGCAAGAGCGATCTCGTTGCGCGGCAAATCTCGGCGCGGGGCGGCACGCTTTACTGCACCAGTATGGGCGAGCGCGTTATTCTGCGGGGGCGCTGCGCCGATTACATGAAGGCTGAAATTTCGTTCTGATCTCCATATTCATCCGATTGATCCATCATGCCCATTGAGGTTTTCTTTCTCGGCGCGCTTTTCATTGCGACGATGAGTTTCACGCCGGGGCCGGCAAATCTCAGTCTGCTGTCCGTTGGTGCGTCGCTCGGGCTTTTGCGCGCAATGCCTTATGTGCTTGGCATCTGGGCGGGCGGAATTATCGTCATCATCTCGGGTGCGCTCGGGCTTGGTGCATTGTTTCTCGCATGGCCCGAGCTTTTCCTTGCAATGAAACTTCTCGGTTTTGCCTATATCTGCTGGCTCGCATGGAAGCTTGCGCGGGCAGGTTTTGGTGCGTCGGCTCATACGAGCGCGCCCTCCTTCTGGGCGGGCTTTGCGCTTCACCCGGTCAACCCCAAAGCTTATGTGCAGAATGTGATGGTCTTTTCGGCCTTCATCGTGCCCGGCTATTCCTATGAGGTGCAGGCAGCGCTTCTTGTGCTGGTTAGCCTTGTCGCCATGGTGGTGTCGACTGCGCTTTGGGGGCTTGGCGGTGATGCGATCCGCCGCTTTGTAAGCGACCTTCGCATCATGCGCTTCATTGCTATTGGCGCGGCAGTGCTGATGGTGGCGAGTGTTGCGGTGGCGTTTCTTTTCTGATCAGGCCGAGCCCGCCCTCGCTTGCCGCGATGCCGGCAAGGATGAGCGCCAGCCCGCCCAGCACGCGAAACTTCAGTTCCTCACCGAAAATCAGATACCCCGCAATCGCGGCGAAGACGGGCACGAGATAATTGGTGAACGAAACAAATGTCGCGCCCGCCACATCGATCAGCCGGAAGAAGATGATCGCGGCAAGGCCGGTCGAGAATATGCCAAGCCCTGCAAGACCAAGAAGCGCTGTCACACTTGCATCGCCAAGCGAGGAAGGCGGAGTGAGTGCGCTTGCAGCGGCAAAACCGGCGAGTGCACCGGCAAGCATGACGCCGGACGATTTGACGAGAAGCGGCATCGCCGGTGCGCGCCGCGCAAGAACATTGTTGGCGGCGAAGAAACAGGCACCGGCAAGGATGGCGAGTTGCCCGAACAGTCTTTCGCC
>JBAYOU010000372.1:0-2767 GCA_041678065.1 Parvibaculum sp.
ACGCTCATTGTCGTGCTCACGGCATCGCTCATCACCGCGCTGATTTTCGTGCCCGCCCTTGGTTCGGTCTTCGGCAAGGCGGAAACAGGAAGCGAGACGGTCCTGAAACAGCTTGCCGGTGCCGAGACAGGCGACATTCGGGCATTACCGGGCCTTACCGGCTCCTATGTGAGGCTGCTTGATCGCCTCGTCTATCATCCCTGGCGTGTGCTTGCGGGCGCGGGCGTCTTTGTAGTGGGGACAACGATCCTCTTCTCCATTTTCAACAATGGCGTCGAGTTTTTCGTGGATACAGAGCCGGAGCGCGCCATTGTTCTCGTCAGCGCACGAGGCAATCTTTCCGCTGCCAATACGCTTGAACTTGCGCGGGATGTAGAAAAAATCCTCCTTGAGACGGATGGCGTGAAGACCGTATTCACTCGCGCAGCGCCTGGCATGGGTGTAAGTGCGGGTGCACGAGGCGACATTCCGAACGACCTCATCGCGCAGCTCCTCATCGAGTTCAAGCCTTACGAAGAACGCCGCAAAGGCGCTGTCATTCTGGAAGAAATCCGTCAGAAGACTCAGGCACTGAACGGTATCAAGGTTGAAGTGCGCAAGCAGGAGGAAGGTCCGCCCACCGGCAAGGACATCCAGATCGAACTCACCTCGCATAATCATGCGAAGCTGCTAGAAACCACCGGCACGATCCGCGACTATCTCGACACGGTGGATGGGCTCATCGACATTGAAGACGGGCGGCCGCTGCCCGGCGTCGAATGGGTTCTGACCGTGGACCGCGAGATGGCGGGCCGCTTCGGTGCGGATGTGACCTCTGTGGGTGCGGTGATCCAGCTCGTTACCAATGGCATTCTGGTTGGCGAGTACCGGCCGGACGATGCACGCGACGAGGTGGATATTCGCGTGCGCTTCCCCGATGACTACCGCGTGCTCGACCAGCTTGACAGTCTGCGCGTTCAGACGCGGGAAGGCCTCGTGCCGATCTCGAACTTCGTGACGCGTGTGGCGCAGCCTCAGGTCAGCTCCATTGAACGCATCAATGGTGTGCGCCGTCTCGTCGTGAAGGCGAATACGGCGATTGATCCCGCCACGGGCGAGAAGATCAATGTGGATTCGATGGTGCGCAATCTTTCCCAATGGGTCTCGGAGCAGAAGATTGATCCTGCCGTCAATGTTCGCTTCCGGGGCGCGAATGAGGAGCAGGCTGAATCAGCCTCCTTCCTTGGCGGCGCATTGCTCGCTGCACTCTTCCTCATGTTCATCATCCTGCTCACGCAGTTCAACAGTTTCTACCATACGGGACTCACGCTCTCGGCGGTTGTGCTGTCCGTCTTCGGCGCAATGATCGGGATGATTGTCACGGGACAGACCTTTTCCGTCATCATGACAGGCACGGGCATCGTCGCGCTGGCGGCTATTGTGGTGAACAATTCGATCATTCTGATCGACACCTATCAGCGGCTCCGAAAGGATACGGCGGATGTGGTGGAAGCTGTGTTGCGTACGGCGGGCCAGCGGCTCCGTCCGATCATGCTCACAACCGTGACCACCATTTTCGGCCTTCTGCCAATGGCGCTTCAGATCAATCTCGATTTCGCCACGCGCGAGATCGTGATTGGTGGGCCGGTGGCGGTGTGGTGGGTTCAGCTTTCAACGGCCATTATTTTCGGCCTCACCTTCTCCACCCTGCTGACGCTGGTGCTTGTGCCGGTGCTGCTTGCGGCACCGACCATCCTCCGTGCCAAACGGGCGGCGCGGCGGAGCGGCGAGACGGATTTGCACGCGGTGATGGCAGCACAGCGCGCGGCAGAGTAAACCGTCTCAGCCCTCATTCACCACAGGATTGGACAGCAGGCCGACACCTTCGATCTCAACTTCGATCGTGTCGCCTGCCTTCATCCACACAGGCGGCGTGCGCGCAAATCCGACACCCGCTGGCGTGCCCATCACCAACACGTCACCTGGCTCCAGCGTCATGCATTGCGAAAGCAGCATGATCGTCTCGTCTACGGGGAAGATCATGTCGCGCGTATTGGCGCTCTGCATGACCTTGCCATTCAGCCGCGATTCGATCTTGAGGCCCCTCGCGCCTTGCGGCAATTCATCCGCCGTCACGAAGGCCGGGCCGAAGGGACCGGTGCCGTCAAAATTCTTGCCGATGGTCCATTGTGGTGTGCGGCGTTGATAGTCCCGCACCGACACATCATTGAAGCAGGCGTAACCCGCCACATAAGAAAGTGCCTCCGTCTTCGCCACATGCCGCGGCACGCGGCGACCGATGATGGCTGCCAGTTCCGCTTCGAAATCAAGCTGTTCGGAAACGCGCGGGCGGGGAATGGAAGCGCCCTGCCCGATCAGCGTTGTCGCGGAGCGCATGAAGAAATTGGGATAATCCGGCTTCTCCCGGCCGCCTTCTGCGGCATGTTCAGCATAGTTGAGGCCGAGGCAGATGATCTTGCCGGGTCGGGGAATGACCGGCAGCAGCTTAGCGCCTGAAAGCGGCAATCGGGGCGCTTTTTCCACCAGAGGCTTTACTGACGCTACGGCATCACCGCCCGCCTGAAGCAGATCGAAGAGCGAGGCAGGCGCGCCTGCAAGCCCCGAAAGATCGGCGATTTCATCGCCTGTGAGAACGCCAAGCCGTGCCGAAGCGTCTTTCTGAAATGTCACAAACCGCATTGCCGCTCTCCCGCTTTATTCGCCGGAACTCTGCGCCAGAGACCGTGGCGGTTCAATCGCATTTTCTCCGGCGCAAACACCTGTTTAG
>JBAYOU010000373.1:0-2761 GCA_041678065.1 Parvibaculum sp.
CAAAAGGAAACGGCGGCCATGAAGACCGCCGTTCCTGCAAATTCCGTACGGAAGTAGCTTAGCCTTCGAGGCCCTGCCATACCGGCCAGCAATTGTTGCCCTTCGCGGCCGCGAGAGCTGCCTGGGCTTCCTTCGCGTTGGCGCCCTGCTGGGTCGCTTCGCTGTCAGCGCCGCCCGTGCACCACACATAGAACTTGTGGTTGCCAGCCTTCGACATGGCGTCGAAGCTCGAGTCCAGAGCAAACGCCGTGCTGGAAAGCATCAGAGCGCCCGCAGCCATGCCCAGAATGCCGATGGTCTTTTTCATGTCGTTTCTCCCTCCGGGTCACCAGACCCCAATTTTGTTTTCAGGCCAACCGGGTCGAGGCCTGTATCCCCCTCCGCCGGGCTTGCCGACGATACCGCCGGGCAACAACCGTCAGACCTTGTGGGGGAACTCTAATCGGTCCCACGAAAATTGTATCGCCCGGAAACGGCCGAAATGCTGAAACTTTCGTAATGTTGGCAAAATCTGTTGCAGATTTGCGACAAAACTCCTGGAATCCTTGGGGTTTCAGCCTCGTTCTCCCATAAGCGGCTCGACGCCAAACTCCCGCATCAACGCCACCACCTCCTCGACAACCTTCTCCAGTTCCGTCGAATCGACCGCCCTCATGACGATACTCGTGCCGAAACTCTTGCCCCGATAATAAGGGTAGCTGCCGATCCCCACATCGGGGTGGCGCAGTTGGAGATTGCCGAGCCTTTCGGCAATCGTCCCCTCCCCGATCTGGCCTGTCACCGTGCGGCTCTGCATGGCCGCACCGCCTTCCAGCCGGTCGGTCAGGCTGTCCAGCATCACCTGCATGATCATGGGGATGCCTGCCATCACGAATACATTGCCAATCTGGAAGCCCGGCGCCTTGCTGAGCGGATTGGCAATCATCACCGCCCCTTCGGGCAGACGCGCCATGCGCATGCGCGCCTTGGTGAACTCTCCACCCGTCTCCTTGTAATGGTCATCAAGCACCTTCACCGCTTCCGGGTGGTAGTCGATATCCACACCAAAGGCCCGGGCAATCGCATCTGCGGTGATGTCGTCATGCGTCGGCCCAAGGCCGCCCGTGGTGAAGACATAGTCATAGCGCGCGCGAAGCTCGTTCACCGCGGCGACGATCACTTCCTCAATATCGGGGATCACCCGCGCTTCGCGCACCTGAATACCGATCTTGTTCAGATGGGTCGCGATATAGGAAAGGTTCGAATCCCGTGTGCGGCCAGAGAGAATCTCATCGCCGATCAGTAGAACGCTGGCGGTAACTATTTTCGGGCGCGCCTGCGCCTCTTTCTCCGGCATGTGAAACTTCCCTGGATTTCATCCTTGCCCGAGAATACCGCTCTCCCGCCCCTGCTTTCAAATGGGGGCTATGGGCACTATGTTAGGAAAACACCCACCCGAGCCCCGAGCAAGACGCGATATGAGCTATACAGATGCCGTTGACGCCCCCGAACGCAATGTCGGGCGGATCAAGATTCATGATGCAGAAGCCTTTGAGGGCATGCGCCGCGTGGGCCGCTTGGCTGCACAGGCGCTGGACATGCTCGTCAGCGAAATCCGCCCCGGCATCACGACGGATCACATCGACCGCCTCGTCTTTGAGTTCGGGATGGATCATGATGCCTATCCCGCACCGCTGAACTATCGCGGCTTCCGCAAATCCTGCTGCACCTCCATCAATCATGTCGTCTGTCACGGCATACCGGGGGACCGCGTGCTGCGCGATGGCGACGCGATCAATGTGGATGTGACCTATATTCTCGATGGCTGGCACGGCGACACGAACCGCATGTATTTCGCCGGTGAAGCCCCCCGCAAGGCGCAGCGCCTCGTGGACGTCACCTATGAATCGCTGATGCGCGCCATTGCCGTGGTGAAGCCCGGTGCAACGCTTGGCGATATTGGCTGGGCCATTCAGGAATATGCGGAAAGCCAGCGCTGCTCCGTGGTGCGCGAGTTTTGCGGCCACGGCCTTGGCCGCGTCTTCCATGATGCGCCGAACGTGCTTCACTATGGCCGCAAGGGACAGGGCGCAACGCTGAAGGAAGGCATGTTCTTCACCATCGAACCGATGATCAATCTCGGCAAGCCGGGCGTGAAAATCCTCTCCGATGGCTGGACCGCCGTGACGCGCGACCGCTCCCTCTCCGCCCAGTTCGAACATTCGATCGGTGTCACGGCGGACGGTTGCGAGCTTTTCACCAAATCGCCAGCGGGTCTCGACTGCCCGCCCTACGCGTAAGGCGGAAACCGCGCCGTGGGGGACGGGGCGAAGGAAACGCCGCATTATGCGGGCCATCGGGAGCGGCTGCGCGCCCGCTTTCTCACATCGCCCGAGACGCTGCCTGATTATGAGCTTCTCGAACTCATTCTCTTTCGCGCCGTGCCCCGCCGCGACGTGAAACCACTCGCCAAGGAAATCATCGCGCGCTTTGGTGGTTTCTCCGAAGCCATCAATGCAGATCCCGCAAGGCTGCGCGAAGTGAAGGGCGTGTCAGACACAATCATCACCGAGTTCCGCATCATACGGGAAGCCGGGCTGCGGCTCGCGCAGGCACGGGTGATGAAAAAGGAAGTGATCGGCTCGTGGGATGCGTTGCTCGATTATTGCGCTGCTTCCATGGCGCATAATCCGGTGGAGCAGTTCCGCATCCTCTTTCTTGATCGCAAGAATGTGCTGATCGCCGATGAGGTTCAGCAAAAGGGGACGGTGGACCACACGCC
>JBAYOU010000374.1:0-2757 GCA_041678065.1 Parvibaculum sp.
CCCTTGGTGACAGCCTTTGTGGTGTTACCCACGGCGTCGAGAGCGTCGGTCGTCTTGCGGACATCCGCGGGCAAGTCCGCCATTTCGGCAATGCCGCCAGCATTGTCCGTAACCGGACCAAAGGCGTCGAGAGCGACCACCATGCCGGCAAGTGCGAGCATCGTCGTAACGGCGATGGCGATACCGAAGAGACCGGCAAGGCCGTAAGTCACGAGAATACCGATCACAATGACAAGCGCGGGAAGCGCCGTCGATTCCATCGAGATCGCGAGACCCTGAATGACGTTGGTGCCATGACCCGTTGCCGAGGCAGCAGCGACCGACTTCACGGGACGGAAATTCACGCCCGTGTAGTACTCAGTGATCCAGACGATCAGACCAGTCACGATGAGGCCCGCAACACCGCAGATATAGAGGTCAAAGCCGGTGAAAGCCTTGTCGCCGACAGCGTAAGCGGTTTCGAGGCCGATCACCTGATCGGTCACCCAGTAGAGCAGCGCGAGCGAGAGCACCGCCGAAGCGATGAAGCCCTTGTAGAGCGCGCCCATGATGTTGTTGCTCTTGCCCAGACGGACGAAGAACGTGCCGATGATCGAGGTCACGATGCAGGCGCCGCCAATGGCGAGCGGGTAAAGCATCATGTTGTCGATGGCCGCGCCCGCGAAGAAGATCGAGGCGAGAACCATCGTGGCAACGACCGTCACCGCATAGGTTTCGAAAAGGTCGGCAGCCATGCCCGCGCAGTCGCCGACATTGTCGCCGACGTTGTCGGCAATGGTGGCCGGGTTACGAGGATCATCTTCCGGGATGCCCGCTTCGACCTTGCCCACAAGGTCCCCACCCACGTCGGCACCCTTGGTGAAGATGCCGCCACCGAGACGCGCGAAGATCGAGATGAGCGACGCACCAAAGCCGAGAGCAACCAGAGCGTCGATAACTTCACGCGAGCCGGGCTCAAGGCCGAGCTGCGTGGTGAGCACGGCGTAATAGACCGCGACAGAAAGAAGCGCGAGCCCCGCCACCAGCATGCCGGTGACAGCGCCCGACTTGAAGGCGACGCTGAGGCCAGCGGCAAGGCTTGTGCTGGAAGCCTGCGTGGTGCGCACGTTTGCCCGCACCGAAACCAGCATGCCGATATAGCCAGCCGCACCCGAAAGGGTTGCGCCGACAAGGAAGCCGACCGCCACCTTGAGGGTCAGCAGATACCAGACGATGCCGAAAATGACCGCGCCGACAATGGCAATGGTCGTGTACTGACGTGCGAGATAGGCGCTCGCTCCCTCCTGAATCGCCGCAGCGATCTCCTGCATGCGTGCATTGCCCGCATCCATCGCCAGCACCGAGCGGATAGCCCAGATGCCATAGATGAGTGCAAGCACGCCGCAGCCGATAATAGCCCACAAAGCAGTGCTCATTTTTTTGTCCTTAAGGTTTTCCTTGACGGAGTAACCGGCGGGAATGGCCTCTTTCTTTCAACGCGAGCGTTGAAAGTCCTCCCCCCTGCCGACTGCAGAAATTGGGCAAAAAGATGCCAAATAGATCAAGGGAAAGCAACCGGAAGCCCTAAAGCTCCTCAGCTAGAAGTGACGATAACCTGCCTTTTTGAAGGGGATTTCGCGCCCTTCTCCGTCCAGCGCCACAATCCCCTTTCGGGCTTCGACAAGCTTTCCAATTCTCGTCACGCTCACGCCGGTTTCCGCAGCGACGGCATTGATCTGCCGGGCATTTTCAGGCGGTGCCGCAAACAAAATCTCGTAATCATCCCCGCCACTCGCGACAGCTTCGATCAGCGCCGGATCACGCGAAAGCGCCGTCTGTGCCGCCGCAGAAAGCGGCAAATGGGCAAGCTCCACCCGCGCGCCCGCGCCGGAAGCGGCGCACATATGAGCGAGATCGCCCATCAGCCCGTCCGACACATCAAGCGCCGCATGCGCAATCCCCCGAATCTCAGGGCCGAAAAAGGTGCGCGGCTCGGGCTCGCGATAGCGGCGGGCGAGAAAGGTGGCGTGTTCCTCCGAAAGTTCCGGAAGCCCCCCCCGTAGCACCTTCAGACCGAGCGCCGCATCGCCAAGCGTGCCGGTGACATAAAGATCGTCGCCTACCTGCCCGCCCCCACGCCGCAGCATGGTGCCCTCGGGCAATTCGCCAATCGCGGTAAGGGACAAAGTGAGCGGTCCCGGTGTCTTCACCGTGTCGCCGCCAAGGAGCGAAATACCAAAACGCGCCTGGTCGCCCTCAAGACCAGTTGCAAAGCGCCTGATCCATGTGTGGTCGATAGCGTCCGTCCAGGCCGTGACGAGGAGATAACCCTTCGGGACAGCACCTTTCGCAGCAAGGTCCGAAAGGTTCACCCGCAAGAGCTTACGCGCAATGCTTTCGGCAGGATCATCGGGAAGGAAGTGAACGCCCGCCACCATCGCATCGACCGTGAGGACCAGTTCACATCCGGGCACGGGCTTCAGATAGGCGGCATCATCCTTCAGCGCCAGCGCACCGGATGCGGTGGCGAGAGGCGCGAAAATTTCTTCGATGATTTCGAATTCGCCGGGGCGCTTTTCGCCGCGATCAGGTCCGGTTCGCGGTTTCATTTTCCGCTCCCGTACCGCCACGAATATCGCGTCCGAGGCGGTCCAGAACCGCATTCACGACGCCCGGCTCGTCCCCCTCGAAAAAGGCATGGGCTACATCGACATATTCGTTGATGACGACCTTCACCGGAATGTTCTTGCAGCGACGAAGTTCATAGGTGCCGCAGCG
>JBAYOU010000375.1:0-2732 GCA_041678065.1 Parvibaculum sp.
ATCGCGCGCTTCACGGAGAAGGGCATTCTGCTCAAATCCGGCAAGGAGCTTGAGGCAGATATCATCGTCACGGCAACGGGGCTGCGGCTCAAAGTGCTGGGCGGCCTTGCTCTCACTGTTGATGGTCGTGAGATCAACCTGTCGGAGACGATGACCTATAAGGGCATGATGTATAGCGATGTGCCGAACCTTGCGTCGGCCTTTGGTTATACGAATGCGTCATGGACGCTGAAATGCGACCTGACCTGCGAATATGTCTGCCGCCTGCTCAACATCATGGATGAGCGCGGCATGAAGCAGGCCACCCCGCGCCTCAATGATCCCGAAGTGCAGCCCGAACCCTGGCTAGATTTCAGCTCGGGCTATGTGCAACGCTCGATTGCCATGTTCCCCAAGCAGGGAACGAAGAAGCCGTGGAAGCTCCATCAGAACTACGCGCTTGATCTCATGTCGCTGAAATTCGGCCAGGTGGAAGATGGCGTGATGGAGTTCTCGAACGGGGCTTCGGCAAAGCCCGCCACGAGCGAGCCCGAACGCATGGCAAGTTGACCGGCGTTCTCTGTTCGCCATTGCGAGGAGCGGTGAAGGACAGTCAGTCCTTCTCCGCCCGGTAGCGCCAGATCGGCGTGAAGAAATAGAGCAGGGCCAATATGCCGACCATGATGGCGGCTGGTACCAGCATGGCGTCGAATATGCCGAGCCAACCGACAAGCAGCCCCATCATCAGCGAGCCAAGTGGTGCGCCGCCGGAGAAGCCAAGCTGATAGGCGGCGAGCACACGGGCGAGATGCGTTTCTGATGCTGCCATCTGAACGATGGTACGCCCCATCGTCATGGTCGTGCCGGCACCCATGCCCCACCAGAAAACGAGCACGCACAGCACCCAGAACGGCATGGCGAAGTGGAACAGCGCCAGAATGATGAGGCCGCTTGTCAGCGATGCCATCATCACCCGCCCGCGATGACGAATATGACCGATGCGTAGCAGCGCCAAATTCGCGACAATCGTGCCGCCCCAGAAGCAGATATTGATGAGCGCAAAGCGCAGTGTGAACTCGCTCGCCGTGCTGTCATAAATATCGCGGATCATCAGCGGCAGCGCCACGAGGAAGCTGCCGACATAGAAAAGTCCCACCGCGAAATTGAGCAGGATCACCGTTGCAACGATGGGGACTTCCGCAGCCGAGCGGATGCCATCCACGATCTGGGCGAGGCGGCTTGTTGCGGCAGCCGCATTTGTCGGCGGGAGTGGCGCAAGTTTCATGGCTGTCCACAGGCCCGCGAGCATTATAGCTGCCTGAAAGAAAAGCAGGGCAGGCGTGCCGGTAATTGCGGCAGTGGCGGCGATCAACATGCCGACAAGCTGCGCCCCCATCTGCACACCCATGGCAAGCGTGACCGCCTGCTGGATGCCTGTCGCGGCCACGCGTGTCAGCGCGCTGTCACGCGCAGGCACGGCAAAAGCGCTGAATGTGCCCATCGCCAGCGCATAGATGATGAGCATGGAATAGGTGAGGTCACCCGTCAGCATGATGGTGGCGAGAATGATGGGGGGCAGCGATGACAGCAGGTGCACGCGAATGAGAATGCTCCGCGCATCCCCATGATCGGCAACAGTGCCGCCCAACAACATGAAGAAAAGGGAAGGCAGCATTAGCGACATTTGCGCAATGCCGACGCGTGCCGCAGGCTCATTCAGAACCTGCGTTACGAGAAAGGGGAAGATGACGAACTGGATGCCAAGGCTGATGAACCAGCTCGCCTGACCGCCAAGATAATAATTGAGCCTTACCCGGCGCGCAGCCGCAAGCTCCGCAGCCTCATGCGTCTGCGCCATGAAACAGGCCTCCCCTTTATGTTCTTGTTCGTGATCTTATCACAGACGCGTGAATTTAAACCCCGGCGAGGCGCATCATCGCGTCATGGGTGTGGATATGCGCTCCCTTGTCGAGCGCGGGTGAGAGTGCTGCGCCGCGCATGGCCCCGGCCACCACCTCACCCCGGATAGAACGATAATCACGCAGCGGCCCGATCATCAGCGGGTTGAGGAAGGGCGTCAGCGCCGCGCCGATTTCCTCGCCCGACCGTTTTTCCTCGCGCTCGCCAAGCAACAGGCCGGGGCGGAAGATATGCAGGGTCTCAAAGCCAAGCGCCCGGACACCGCGCTCCGTCTCGCCCTTCACCCGCGAATAGAAGATGGAGGAAGAGGCGCTCGCTCCCATCGCCGAGACAAGGAGAAAGCGTTTCGCACCCGCCGCCTTCGCTGCCCGCGCAAAGGCGAGAATGTAGTCATGATCAACCTTGCGAAAAGCTTCCTGGCTGCCCGCCTTCTTGATCGTGGTGCCAAGCGCGCAAAAAGCATCATCAATCCTGATGCCTTGAAGGGTTGCCTCAGGGGCCTCGAAATTCGCCTCCATCGTTTGAAGCTTTGGCGAGGAGACACCGTCAAGCGGTCGCCGGGTAAAGGCGATGACCCTTTCATAGGCTGGGTCGGCTAGTAGTAGCTGAATCAGATGCGTACCGATCAGTCCCGTGGCTCCGGCGACAGCCGCTATTCCCGGCTCTGTCATTTTATTTCTCCTTGCGGCACGTCGCCGTGACCCGAACTCTAGCCTGTCTCAGATTTTTCCGCGTGGTGTCTCACCCGTATAGCGGGCGCGGGGGCGGATCATCAGCCCGGTCCGATATTGTTCGATGGCATGACCAATCCAGCCCGCCGTGCGCCCGAGCAC
>JBAYOU010000376.1:0-2731 GCA_041678065.1 Parvibaculum sp.
AGGTTCAGAATTTCCTCGCGAGGCACCGCGCGTGCAATCGCTTCCGCCTCGCGTGCAACATCGCTGGCAGAGAGCAGCGTATCGACCCCACCCTCACCATAGCCACCCGCAAGCCTCGGCGTTTCAGGCGCATCCTTCTCCACCATCAAGCCACCCCGAGATAGGCGTCAAGCACGCGCGGATCATCGCGCACTTCCGCAGGTGTGCCCGCCGCAAGCACCTGCCCATGCGCAAGACAGGTGATGCGATGCGCGAGATTCATGATGACGCGCATATTGTGCTCGATGACGAGCAGCGTCACACAAAGCTCCGTATTCGCGCGGCGCAGCCTGTCGATCAATCCGTTGATGAGCGTGGGGTTGATACCGGCTGTCGGCTCGTCCAGCAGCAACAGCTTCGGCTCATTCATCAGCGCCATCGCAAATTCGAGAAGTTTCTGCTGGCCGAAGCTGAGGCTCCCCGCCTTTTCATTGCGCTTCTCATAAAGCCCGACAAAGCCGAGCAGGTCCTCCGCGCGACGCTTGCTCGCAGGCGGCACAGGTTTCAAAAGCGCGACCAACCCGCCCTGCGCCTCACATGCGCTGATGGCCATGTTCTCCATGCAATCCATCGCGCCATAAATGCGTGTCTGCTGATAGGTACGGATAAGGCCCATCCGCGCGATGGGCGCGGTGCGCAGATGACGGATCGACTTTCCTTCAAAGAAAATATCGCCTTCATCCACCGCATGCACACCGGCAATGCAGCCAAAGAGTGTGGACTTGCCCGAGCCATTCGGCCCGATCAGCCCGACAATCTCGCCCGCCCTGACCGAGAGCGAGACATTGCTGTTTGCAACAACACCGCCAAATCGCTTCGTCACATGCTGCACATCGAGAAGCATGCTCATGCCGCCTCCCTCCGTGCGCGCCGTTCCGCAACCCAACCCATTATGCCTTGCGGAAAAAAGACGACGATGACGACAATGAGAAGCCCGAGCGCCACACGCTGCCATCCGAGCAGCCATGTCCAGAAAAGCTCCTGCGTGACATGGAACACGAAAGCGCCAAGTACAGGTCCCCAAAGCGTTCCTTTGCCGCCGAGAATTGCCATCAGCACCATCCACACGCCGAATGTTGCACCGGCAAAGGCAACATCGCGCGGGTCGATAAAGCCGATCATATTGGCTGCCAGCGCGCCGGAAATGCCGAGGAAAAAAGCCGAAATGCACCAGGCGAAAATCTTGATCGGCGTGGTACGATGCCCCATCGCATCCGCCTTGTCGTGGTCGTCGCGAATAGCATTGAGCGCGAGGCCGAAGCGCGTTGAATAAAGCCAGCGGCAGAGAAGAAAGCAGCAACCCGCCACCGCAAAAAGCGCATAGGCAAAAAAGAGTTCGCGCTCCCCAAGCGCACCGGGATAAAGCGGCAGCGCAAGGCCGGAGCCCGCGCCGACATAATCCCAACCCGCTGCAAGCTCTGCCGCAGCAACGGAAAGGCCGAGCGTGCCGATGGCGAAGTAATGCCCGCGAATGCCGAGCAACGCTGCACCGAGAAGCGCGGCCGCCGCCACCGCAATCACCGCTCCCGCAGCAATGCCAAGCGCAAGCCCCCCGAAATAGGGAAGGCCCATGTCACGCTGGATCACAGCAGCGGCATAACAGCCGATGCCGAAAAAGACGACATTGCCGAACGAGTTGTAGCCCATTCGCCCGCCCAGCATGTCCCATGTCACGGCGAATGTGACCATGAGCCAGAGAAAGGCGATCTGCGTGATGAGCGAGGGAAAGACCAGCGGTCCGCCAAGCCCGAGCAGCGCAAGCACCACCAGCACATGCCAGTCCTTGATATGCTGCATCCCCTCGCCGCCGCTCATTCGAGATGGCTCCGTTTGCGCGCGGCGCGGATGCTCCGCCAGACAAGGATGGCAACCATCAGCGCAAACACAAAGGCAATCTGAAACTCGACGCCGAGCACGAAGCCTGCCACATTTTCAAGCGCGCCAAGCCCAAGGCCCGCCGCAATGACAGCGCCGACATTGCCGACGCCCGCCACCACCACAACCATGAAGGAACGGATCGTATAAGGAAGGCCGAGATAGGGATGGATCGTCCATGCCATCACGGCAAGGCTGCCTGCCGCGCCGCATAGTGCCGCATTGAGCGCATAAGTGGCGGCGAACACACGGTCCGTATCAATGCCGAGAATGCGAGCCGCGCGCGGGTTCTGCGCCGTCGCGCGGATTGCCTGCCCGAGCCGCGCCTTGCCAAGAAAGAACCAGAGCGCGGCACCGGCGCCAAGCGCCAGCACAAAAGCAAGAAGCTTCACAACCGAAAGTGTCACCATGCCATCAAGGAAATAGATGGAGCCGAGATCAGCATCAACCGTGCGAACATCCGATCCGAAAACCGCATTGGCAAGCTGCTGGATCAGGATCGAGAGGCCGAATGTTGCAAGGATCGAAATGAAAATATCGCGATCCACCACGCGGAAGATCACGGCCTTGTAGATGAGCCATCCGACGCAGAACATCACCGCAGATGAAAGCGGCAGTCCTGCAAGCGGCGGCACGCCCCATTGCACGGCCACAAATGTGATATAGCCGCCCAGCACGACTAGCTCGCCCTGCACAACATTGACGATGTTGAGCACACCCCAGACAAGCGCCATGCCATAAGCCGCGAGCGCGAAGATCGCACCGATGAGAAGCCCGTTCAGCACCACATCAAGCGCGACGGGTGGAAACTCGAACA
>JBAYOU010000377.1:0-2725 GCA_041678065.1 Parvibaculum sp.
ACGACATCGACGCGGTTCCAGACATTTGCCCATTCGGGGTGGTGATCCATCTTCTCGGCCACAAGTGCCACGCGCGACATGAAGCCGAATGCCTCGTTGAAATCGCGGAAGCGATAGCTTTTTTCGATGGCGTCGCGGCCGCGCACCTTCGTCCAGCCCTTCAAGGGCTCAAGTGCCTTCTTGCGCTCGTTTCCGGTCAGCTTTCCGCTCATTTCCGTCTCCTGCAGAGGGGGTGATTTGCTGCCAGAGCCTCGCCCTCTTAAGCTTTGCGCGCAAGCAGCGATTGTTTCTGGTGAGTGACATGACAGGTGAAATGGCCGGCGAAACGGATTGGCACGATCTCAAGGCACCGACGCTCGATGATTTCGAGCGCATGGCGTATGAGGCTTTTGCCCGCCTGCCGGAAAGTTTCCGTTCGCGCTGTGAGGGGCTTCTCATCCGCGTCGAGGATTTTCCCGATGATGAGATTGCCGCCGAGATGGAGCTTGAAAGCCCGTTCGATCTGCTCGGTCTCTATCAGGGCATTTCTCATATCGACCGCTCCGTGTCCGAGCCGTTCCATATGCCCGATATGGTGTTTCTCTATCGCAGGCCGATGCTTGATTACTGGGCAGAATATGATGAAACGCTCGGCCATCTCATCACCCATGTTCTCGTGCATGAGATAGGGCACCATATGGGCCTCTCCGATGATGACATGCATGCCATTGAAGAGGCCGTGGAAGGCGGAGATTAGTCCTCGTCCCAACCTTCATCCGGATAGCGGTGCTCCGCCACATAAGGCCCGCCACCGATGCTTGAGCGCGCGGAAAAGAGCGTGAAATGTGACACGGTGAAAGCCGGCGCCGCAAAAGGCGAATGGGCGCTGATGAAATCATAGACCGCACTTGTCTCCACGCGTGACATGCGCGCAATGGTGACATGCGGCGTATAGTTCCGCGTTTCCGGTTTGAGACCTGCGCGTCTTGCAGCGCTTTCATGCCGGGCTTGCAGAACAGCCAAGGGTTCGGAAGGTTTCACGCCCACATAAAGCGTGTGCGGGCGCTTGCCACCAAACTCGCCAAGCCCTTCAAGTTCGATCTCGAAAGGCTCGACTGGAATCTCGTCAAGTGCTACCGCGAAGTCATCTGCTACATCATTCGGAATATCGCCCGCAAAGCGCAGCGTGATGTGGAGATCCGGTCGTTCGATCCAGCGCGCGCCATCAAGCCCGCGTTGTAGCGGCGCAAGTTTCTCGGCCACTTCATCGGGGATTTCGAGGGCGGTGAAAAGGCGGATCATTTCAGGTCACTCAAAACTCATGCCCGGGTGTGTTGCCCGGGCATGAAGGATATTGGCTGTCGATTGTGCGACTCCGGATTGCCGGGTCAAGCCCGGCAATGATCCTCGCTCACGGCGCGGGGTTCGGTTGATCGAGATGGGCGGCCTCGATCTCCTGTTCCAGTTCTTCCGTCCATTTCACATTGATGCTGGTGACGGCGAGCTTCAACTGTTCCATCGTCGTTGCACCGATGATGTTCGAGGTCACGAAAGGCCGTGTCGTCACGAACTGGTTCGCCAGTTGCGACGGATCGATTCCGTGCTTCTTTGCAATGGCCAGATAGGCATCAATGGCGCGGTTCGTCTGCGGGCTCTCATAGCGTTGCAGGCGGTTGAAAAGCTGCTTGCGGGAACCTTCCGGCAAGGCACCATTCTGATATTTGCCTGTCAGATAGCCCTGTGCGAGCGGCGAATAGGCAAGAAGCCCCACGCCGTCGCGCATCGCGATTTCCGAACCGCCCAGCTCGAAGGTGCGGTTCACGAGATTATAGGCGTTCTGGATCGACTGCACGCGGGGCAGGCCCTTCATCTCCGCGTGATGGAGAAAGGTCATCGTGCCCCAGGGCGTTTCATTGGAAAGGCCGATATAGCGGACCTTGCCTGACTTCACGACTTCCTGAAGCGTTTCGAGAATCTCCGGGATCGGGTTGGTCGCGCCTTCCATATGCTTGTAGCCAAGCCCGCCAAACACATTGATCGGGCGGTCGGGCCAGTGAAGCTGGTAGAGGTCGATATAATCGGTCTGAAGGCGCTCAAGGCTTCGGTCCACGGCTTCGAGAATCTGGGTGCGGCTCTGTTCCGTGCCGGAGCCGTTGCGGCGCAGCCACTTCATCGGGCTGCGGCCGGCCACTTTGGAGGCAAGAATCACCTTGTCGCGATTGCCGCGCGCCTTGAACCAGCTGCCGATGATCTTTTCGGTCGCGCCTTGCGTTTCCGCGCGCGGCGGCACGGCGTACATTTCCGCCGTGTCGAAGAAGTTGATGCCATTGTCGATGGCATAATCCATCTGCTCATGGCCCTCGGCTTCGGTGTTCTGCTGGCCCCAGGTCATGGTGCCAAGGCAGATGGCGCTCACCTTGATGCCGGTGCGCCCGAGTTCGCGATACTCCATAGGAAGCCCCCCGAAAATCTTCTTGTTGTTCCAGTTTCCGCCTTTATGTCACCAGAGTGTCGGGCGGGGCAATCTTTCCGACTACTTCTCCTTAACCTCGGCGATCAGCTTCTCGACGCTGGGCAGGATGCTCGCCACGATGATGTCGATGCCCTCGGCGGTCGGGTGGATGCCGTCTGCTAGGTTGAGGCCGCGCTCTCCCGCCACGCCTTCAAGGAAGAAGGGATAGAGGATGAGGTCATGTTTGCTTGCGAGGTCCGGATAGATCGAGTTGAAGGCCTCGCCATAGTCCCG
>JBAYOU010000378.1:0-2718 GCA_041678065.1 Parvibaculum sp.
AAGGGGAAGCGCGGGGCCTATACGGCATGGATACAGACGACAGCCACGCTCGGCCTTTTTCTCTCGCTTCTCGTCATTCTTGGCTGCCGCCTGATGATGGATCGGGAAAGTTTCGAGGAATGGGGCTGGCGCATTCCTTTCCTGCTTTCCATCGTGCTGCTCGGCATTTCGGTCTGGATCAGGCTCAAGCTCAATGAATCTCCTCTCTTCCAGAAAATGAAGGAAGAGGGCACGCTTTCCAAAGCGCCGCTGAAGGAAAGCTTTGGGGAGTGGCGCAACATGAAGCTGGTGCTGATTGCCCTGTTTGGTCTGACGGCCGGTCAGGCGGTCATCTGGTACACGGGCCAGTTCTATTCGCTCTTCTTCCTCACTCAGGTGCTGAAGGTGGACGGGCAGACGGCGAGCCTGCTTGTGGGCGCGGCGCTTCTTCTCGGTGTGCCCTTCTTTGTCGTCTTCGGCACATTGTCGGACAGGATTGGCCGCAAGCCCGTCATCATGGCGGGTTGTCTGCTTGCAATGCTGACTTACTTCCCGATTTTTTCGGCGCTCACCCATTACGCCAATCCGCATCTTGAAGCCGCGCAGAAATATTCGCCCGTGGTGGTGATTGCCGATCCGGCGGAATGTTCGTTTCAGTTCAATCCGGTGGGTACGGCTTCCTTCACCTCATCCTGCGATGTGGCGAAATCGGCGCTCGCGCAGCGCGGCATCCCCTACAGCAATATTGCGGCGGAACCCGGCACGGTTGCAGAAGTGCGCGTCGGCGAAGTGGTACTTGCCTCCTTCAATGCGCAGGAAGATGTAGATGGCGCGCGGCGCGAGCGTTTCAACGCGGCGCTTCGCTATGCGGTGGAAGAGGCGGGTTATCTCCCGGCCCATCCCGACACGATCAATTATCCGATGGTGGTGCTGCTGCTCTTTGTGCTCGTGCTTTATGTAACGATGGTTTATGGGCCGATTGCGGCGATGCTGGTCGAGCTGTTCCCGACCCGCATCCGCTACACGTCGCTCTCGCTTCCCTATCACATCGGCAATGGCTGGTTTGGCGGATTCCTGCCTACCGTCTCCTTCGCGATCGTGGCAGCAACCGGCAATCTTTATTCGGGACTTTGGTATCCGATTGCGATTGCCGCGATGACTTTCATCATCGGCATCCTCTTTGTACCCGAAACGAAGGACAGGGAGCTTTAACAGGGAGCTTTGATGGTCAATCGGCGCTCGGGGCTTCGCGCAGCGCATATCTGGTGAGTACCGGAATCTGCGCCATGCCGAAAATGATGGTGAGTGGCATGATGCCGAAGAGCTTGAAGCTCACCCAGAAATCGGTGGAGAAATTGCGCCAGATGATTTCGTTCACGAGCGCGAGAAAGACGAAGAACAAGCCCCAGCGAATGGTGAGGACCATCCAGCCCTTGTCCGTGATCTTGAACGCACCATCGAAAAGCTGTTTCAGGATCGGCTTGCCGAGCGCCGCCGCACCGAGAAGACCCATTGCGAAAAGGCTGTTCACGATGGTCGGCTTCAGCTTGATGAAGAGTTCATCCTGAAGCCACAGCGTGAGCGCGCCGAAGATGATGATGAAAATGCCGGAGACGAGCGGCATGGTCGGCACCTTGCGAAAGCGCGCATAGGAATAGCCGAGTGAAATCACCGTTGCGACCATGAAGATGCCGGTCGCATAGAAAATGTTCTCTGCCTGCTCATTGCCGAAAATCTGATGCGCACGCGAGTTCAGCAGGAAGAAGATGACAAGCGGCCCGAGCTCAATCGCAAGGCGCACCATTTGCGATGCGCCTTCCTTCTTCTCTTCTGCCCGCGCGTCAGTGTCGTTCATTCTCTATTCCCTTTTGCGCGTCAGTTCGCGCCGGTAATCGCCTTTGCATAGGCTTCGGCATTAAAGGGCTGGAGATCATCAATCCCCTCGCCAACGCCGATCATGTGTACGGGCAGCCCGAACTTCCTTGCGATGGCAACGAGTATGCCGCCCCGCGCCGTGCCGTCGAGCTTTGTCATCACAAGGCCGGTAATGCCTGCGAGCTTGCCGAAGATTTCCACCTGATTGACGGCGTTCTGTCCCGTTGTCGCGTCGAGCACGAGAAGTGCCGCGTGGGGCGTTTCGGGATCGAGTTTCCGCATCACACGAATGATCTTTTCAAGCTCGGCCATCAGGTCGGCCTTGTTCTGGAGGCGGCCTGCTGTGTCGATCAGCAGAACATCGGTGCCTTCCTCGCGCGCGCGGGCGAGTGCTTCATAGGCAAGCCCTGCCGCATCGCCACCCACTTTCGTCGAGCAGACGGGCGCGCCGATCCGCTCGCCCCAGATTTTGAGCTGTTCCACGGCAGCGGCACGGAATGTGTCACCCGCTGCGAGCATCACGCTTCGGCCTTCCGCTTTCAGCTTCGCGCCGATCTTGCCGATGGTCGTCGTCTTGCCCGCACCGTTCACGCCTGCCATCAGCACGACAAAGGGTTTTTTTGTCGGATCGATTTCGAAAGGTTTTTCGACGGGCTTCAGAACTTTCGCAATCTCGCCCGCAAGGATCTCGCGGATTTCTTCCGGGCTCACTTCCTTGTTGTAACGGTCGCGCCCCACGGCTTCTGTGATGGAGGCGGCCGCATCAAGGCCGAGATCGGCGGAGATGAGCAGCTCTTCCAGTTCCTCCAGCGTTGCGGCGTCGAGCTTCTTCTTGGTGAAGATGCCGGTAATGCCTTCGGAGAT
>JBAYOU010000379.1:0-2718 GCA_041678065.1 Parvibaculum sp.
AGCTAATATTTAATCAAGATGTTAAATATCAGATATTGAGTACGATCTTGCCAAAATGCGACGCGCCCTGCATGAGACGGAAGGCATCCTGCGCATCTTCCAGCGCGAAACGCTTGTCGATCACGGGATGAATGTCGTTCTGCTCAATAGCGCGCGCCATCTCCTCGAAATGCGTACGGCTGCCGACAGTGATGCCGCTGATCTTCAGATTCTGCGCAAAGATTGCCGCGACGTTCACGTCTTTCGTGAGGCCGGAAAGAATGCCGATCACGGCGATATGCCCGCCCACGCGCGCCGCCATGATGGAACGGGGGAAAGTGTCCGCACCGCCAACCTCAACCACATGGTCCACACCGCGCCCGCCGGTGAGCTTGCGCGCTTCGATCTCCCAATCCGGCGTCTCGCGATAATTGATCGAAGCATCCGCGCCGAGCTTCTTTGCGCGTTCGATCTTTTCATCCGACGACGAGGTGACGATCACACGCGCACCCATCGCCTTCGCAAACTGAAGCGCGAAGATCGAGACACCGCCCGTGCCCTGAACAAGCACCGTGTCACCCGCCTTGATGTTGCCTTCGACAACAAGGGCGCGCCATGCGGTGAGCGCCGCACAGGGAAGGCAGGCAATCTCTTCGTCCGAAAGGTTTTTTGGAGCTTTGGAAACACCCTCGGCGGAGAGCACCATATATTCCTGCGCGCAGCCATCAATCGGACTACCCAGCGCCGTCGGACCAAGCAATTCCGCCACGGGGCCACCGGAAATCCAGCCCTGAAAAAAGCTCGGCGCCACACGGTCGCCCTTGGCAAGGCGCGTTACGCCCTCCCCCACTTCCACCACTTCACCGCAGCCATCTGACAGCGGAACGAGCGGCAACAATTTCGGATTGCCGCCAAAGGTAACGGTCGCAAGATCACGATAATTGAGCGAGCCAGCCTTCATCTTCAGCACGACCTGACCCGGCCCTGCTTTCGGCACGTCCCGCTCCTTGAGCGTCAGATTTTCAATTCCAAAATTGCCTTCCAGCACCAATGCGCGCATCGGGTTTCCTCCGTTTGAATAATGTCTTTGCCGTAGAAACTGGCGTATCCATCGGCAATGTCAAACGGGAGGAAATTGACGCAAGGGCTTCTGCCGCTCAGCGTGGCGCATCACCCTTGATCTGCGTGCGATGCATGACACGGCGCTCGCTTCCATCGAAACTGTCGCGGCGATGAATGGCGCAGCGATTGTCCCAGATCAGCAGGTCGCCCACGGCCCATTTATGCGTCCAGGCAAATTCCGGCTTCGCACAATGCGCCCATAGACGGTCGAGAAGCTTCTCGCTTTCCTCGATTGAATAGCCTTCGAGATAGCCATTGAGGCGGCGACCGAGATAAAGCGACGCGCCGCCCGTAACGGGATGCGTGCGGATAACCGGGTGGCGAGCACCCGGTGCGGCGCGCACGTCAACAACGGCACTCGCGCCTGCGCGCAACTCACCTACGCTTGTCGTGCTGGCGTCATGGTTACAGTTCCGCCCTTCGATGGCGGCATAGAGGTCGGCGGGAAGTGCTTCCAGCGCCTTGTACATATTCGCAAAGCTCGTATCGCCACCCTGCCGGGGAATCTCGCGCGAATGGAGCACGCTCGCCATGGGCGGCTCTGCCACATAGGACATGTCGGTATGCCACTCGGCTTCCTTGTCGCCCAGTGCGCCGATGGGCTTCCCATTTTCCACAACGTTGGAAATGATCCAGATTTCCGGGCGGGACTTTTCCTGCGAGCCTGCCATATCGGTTTCGCTGGCGGGCGCAATATCAAGCTCTCCGAAGCGGCGCGAAAAGCGGATGAGGTCGTCATCGCTCACATTATGTTGCCCGCGAAAGAGCAGAACGATGTGATCGAACCAGGCCTGCTCAACAGCCTCGAACTCCGCATCGCTCAGAGGCTTTGACAGATCGAGGCCACGGATTTCTGCGCCAAGCGCTGCCCCGGTCGGGATTACTTCAACCGTCATTTCGCCACTTCCTGTTCTTCTTCAACATGCTCGCCGCCCGGCTCTTCTTCGGGAACAAGTGCCTGCCCGTTCCAGCGCATTGCCAGAAGAAGGGCTCCCGCAAAGGCAAGAGCGCCCGCCCCTGCCATCGCAAAATAGGTATGAGATCCGATGCTTTCGTACAACGGGCCAATGCTGATCGTCATCAACCCCATCATAACGCCGGAGGCCATCGCCGCGTAGAGACTTTGCGCCGTTGCCGCCACCCGAGGGGGTGCTGCCTGCGCCACAAACTGCACTGCGCCGAGATGCGCGGCCCCGAAGGTCAACGCATGAAGCGCCTGCACGACGAAAAGAAGCGCTATGTGAGGCGCGAAGGCCGTTATCGTCCAGCGGATAACGGAGGCCCCTGTCGCGATGACCAGAAGTTTCACAGCACCAAGCCGCGCCATTAACGGGCCGGATATGTAAAAAAGAATGATCTCAGCCACGACTCCCGTCGCCCAGAGAAGGCCGATCACCGTGTCAGGATAGCCCTGCTTCTGCCAGGCTAGCGTACCGAACGCATAATAGACGGCGTGGGTCGCCTGCGCGAGGCTCGCTGTCAGAACAAAGAGAATGAAAATCGGGTGCCGCCCGATTTCGAGTATATCGGCAAAGCGACTGCGTTTCGAAACGCGCTTCTTCTTCGGCGGTTCTTCACGCGGCAGAAGATAGGCCCCGCCCAGATTGACCGCGAGCG
>JBAYOU010000380.1:0-2713 GCA_041678065.1 Parvibaculum sp.
CTCGGCTTCAGCCAGTTTGCCGCAACGCCGGTGATGGCGCGGGTCAGAATGAGATCATCAACGGTGGACGAAACCAGCATGTCGCGATAGGCGGGGGCGGCGAGGCTTTCATTACAGGCGATGAAGCGCGTGCCCATATAGGCAAGATCAGCGCCCAGCACTTCTGCCGCACGGATGCCCGCCCCATCGGAGATGCCGCCGCCGAGGATCACCGGCCCATCGAAGAACTCGCGCACAGCGGGCACGAAGGAAAAGCCGGTCATGTTGCCTGTGTGGCCGCCTGCTCCCGCAGCCACCAGCACGAGGCCATCCACACCCGCTTCCACGGCCTTGCGTGCAAATGCGACGGAGTTCACATCTGCGAAGACGAGACCTCCATAATCATGCACACGCTCCACAATAGCGCGCGGGCTGCCCAGCGCCGTGATGACGAGCGGTGCCTTGTAGCGCATGACGAGATCGAGGTCTTCATCGAGCCGCGTGTTGGAACGATGGACGACAACATTGGCCGCCCAGGGCGCGTCCTTTTCGGTGAGGCTCGCGGTGATGCGATCAAGCCACTGATCAAGATCGCCCACGCTGCGCGCATTCGGAGTGGGAAAGCTGCCGATAACACCTTGCCGGCAAGCGGCAAGAACAAGCTCTGGCCCCGAGATCAGGAACATTGGCGCTGCGACAAGCGGAAGATTAAGGCGCGCGCGCCACTGCTCGATCCGGTCCTTCATGGTTTTCCTCCCGATTGCTTTCCGTCACCTGAATGCAGCGATAGTAAGACTAGTTCTCTTCGATCCACCATGTAGAACTGCGATATCCATAGAGCGATGTTTTCTCTGGCACCCGCACCCTGTTCCACAGCGCAAGCCATTGTTCCGGTTGATGGAAGAGCGGGATCATATAAGCACCGGAAAGCAGAACGCGGTCCATCGCACGCACGGCAGCCACAAAATCCTCTCTTGTTCGTGCTGCGAGCATGGCGTCGATCATTGCGTCGATAGCGGGTTCTTTCGCACCCATATAGTTGCGCGTACCAGGCACGTCTGCTGCGGCTGATCCCCAATAGAAGCTCTGCTCATTGCCCGGCGAGAGAGACGAAAACCAGCTATTGAAAAGCGTGTCGTAATCGTAACTGCTGCGCCGCTCCTGATACTGACTCGGATCGACATTACGCACCGTGATCGAGATACCGGCGCGTTTCGCCATGCGCGCGAAGGTAAGGGCGAGGCGTTCCTCAGCGGGCATGGCTACCATGATTTCAAAGAATAATGGTTCGCCAGAAGCAAGATGGGTCATCTGCCCGTTACGAATGGCATATCCGGCTTCTTTCAACAGTGTGATGGCGCGCGCCCGGTTTACCCGGTCCTGCCCAGTGGCATCGCCCTGCGGCGGCTGCCACCCATGTTCCATGATTTCCGGTGTGACGGCATCCGGATAGGGCGCGAGAAGTTCTCGTTCACGCATGCTGGCCGCGCGGCCATGCGAGCCGAGTTCTGAATTGTCAAAAAAGCTCGCTGTGCGAACATAGGCGCCGTAATAGAGCTTCTCGTTCACCCAGTCGAAATTGAAAAGCTGAATGAGTGCCTCGCGTACCCGGCGATCCTGAAAGACGGGGCGGCGCGTGTTGAAGACAAGCGCATACATGCCGGAGGGCAATCCGCTTTCGAATTTCTGCTGACGTACCTTGCCATCGCGCAGGGCAGGGAAGTTGTACCCGGTTGCCCACCGGCCCGGATCATCTTCCGGACGGGCGTGATAGATGCCCGTCTTGAATGCTTCGAAGGACGCATTCGCATCCCGAAAATATTCATAGGTGATGCTGCCAATATTATTGTGGCCGACATTCACGGGGAGGTCGCGTCCCCAATAATTCGGGTCAAGACGATAAGTAACACGCTTTCCGGGAACGGCGCGATCAAGGAGATAGGGGCCACTACCGATGGGGGTATCGAAACCTGCCGCGTTGAAATCGCGCTTCTCATAGACATGCTTCGGGATCACCGGCATCAGGCCGAGGATCAACGGTATTTCGCGGTCGCCATCCGGTGTGAAGATGAATTTCACCGTTCGCTCGCCAATGCGCTCGATCCTTTCGACCTTGGAGTAATAGGTCTTGTAGTTCGGGCGGCCCTTGTCGCGCAGCGTTTCCAGCGAATAGATCACATCATCAATCGTAACCGGCTTGCCATCCGAAAAGCGGGCCATCGGGTTCAGGGTAAAGGAAACCCAGCTTCTGTCTTCCGGCACTTCAACGCTTTCGGCAAGCAGGCCATAAAGCGTGAAAGGTTCGTCATAGCCGCGCGCCAGCAAGCTTTCAAAGACATGCTCGCGCAGGCCGAGCGCCACCGTACCGCGAACAATAAAGGGGTTGAGACTGTCAAAGGAACCGGTTGCGCCATAGGTGATGGCACCTCCCTTTGACGCGTCAGGATTGGCATAGCTGAAATGGGTGAAGCCTTCGGGGTAGAGCGGCTCGCCGTGCATGGCGATGGCATGGCGTCGACCATCCGTGGCGGCGGCTACCCCCGGCAGCAGCAGGAAGGTGCAGAGCACGCTCCATGTCAGAATGGACTTCAATCGCACTTCGGCGGCTTCTCTTGTTCTGGCCTGCGGCGGCGGGTGGTTAACGGTGCCAAGGGTTACGCAATTAGGCGCGTTTTTCAAAATTTCCCGATGCCTTCTTTATGCCGAAATGCGAGAATAAGGCTTCAGATGAACC
>JBAYOU010000381.1:0-2710 GCA_041678065.1 Parvibaculum sp.
GGATATGTATGATTTCTGCGAAGCGCAGAACCTCGATATCGACACGCTGATCCATGAATCAGGTGCCGCACAGGTCGAGATCAATTTCGATCATGGCGACCCGCTCGAAATTGCCGATCAGGCTTTCCTCTTCAAGCGCACCATGCGGCAGGCGGCGCTCCGCCACGGCATCTACGCGACCTTCATGGCAAAGCCCTATCAGGGCGAGCCGGGCAGCGCGATGCATATTCACCAGTCAATCGTCAGTGCACAGACGGGCGACAATCTCTTCGCCACCAAGCAGGGCAAGGACACAAAACTGTTCCTCGGCTACATAGCGGGACTTCAGAAATATCTGCCCGACGCAATGGCGCTGCTCGCGCCCAACGTCAATTCCTATCGCCGCATCGTGCGCGACCATGCCGCCCCCATCAACACGCATTGGGGCCATGAGAACCGCACGGTGGGCCTGCGCGTGCCGGAAGCCAAACGTCAGGGCCGCCGCGTCGAAAACCGCGTGCCGGGTGCCGATGCGAACCCCTATCTCGCCATCGCAACCTCGCTTGCCTGCGGCTATATCGGCATGGTGAATGATCTCAAACCCACCAAGGAAATGACGGGCAACGCCTATGACAGCAAGCGCTACGCGCTCCCCCGCCACCTCCTCGAAGCCCTCGACAATCTGCGCACCGCCTCGGAACTCAAAGCCGTGCTCGGCGCTGATTTCGTGACGCTCTACATGGACGTGAAACTCACCGAACACGCCGCCTATCAGCAGGTGATTTCGGCATGGGAGCGCGAGCATTTGTTGTTGAATGTGTGAACGATCCTCTCCACGTCATGGCCCGCTTTATGCGGGTCATGACGAGATGAAGAGAGCATTTTCGATCGTTGGCGCTCCTTCTCTCTTTCGCCTATACTCCCCCCATGCTTAGCGACACTTTCCCACCCGCCGCACGGATGCGCCTCGCCAAGCGCGAGTTGCTGATCCTTTGCGCGCGCATTGGCTACAACCCGTAAATCTGCTCCCGCACGCGTGAGTGTCGCGCGCCTTCCGCACATTTTTCATTCGGAACTTCGGAGCAGATTCCCATGTCGCAGACAGCCATGATTTCAAACCAGACCAAACGCTGGCAGGAGATGGATGCCGCCCATCACCTGCACCCCTTCACCACGCATAAGGAACTCGCCGCGCATGGCGCGCGCGTCATTACCCGCGCGGAAGGCGTCTATCTCTATGACTCGGAAGGCAAGCGCATCATCGACGGCATGGCAGGCCTCTGGTGCGTGCAGGTCGGCTATGGCCGCGAGGAACTGGCGCAGGCGGGCTACAAGGCGCTGAAGGAGCTTTCCTACTACAACAGCTTCTTCCAGACGACGAACCCCTATGCGGCGGAACTCTCGCAGAAGCTCGCGGAAGTTTGCCCGAAAGGCATCGACCGTTTCTTCTTTGCCAATTCCGGCTCGGAAGGAAATGACAGCGCGGTCAAGACGATCCGCTATTTCTGGAACCTGCAGGGCAAGCCGAACAAGAAGCACTTCATCGCCCGCAAGAAGGCCTATCACGGCGTGACCATGGCCTCGGCCTCGCTGTCGGGCCTTACCCATATGCATCCGCAGGCAGACCTGCCGCTGCCGGGCTTCCACCATGTCGAGTGTCCGGACTGGTATGCCGATGGCGGGGACATGACGCCGGAAGAATATGGCCAGAAGGCCGCAGCAAGCCTTGAGGCGAAGATCCGGGAACTCGGGGCCGAAAACGTGGCCGCCTTCGTGGCCGAGCCGGTTCAGGGTGCCGGCGGCCTCATCATTCCGCCCAGGGGCTATTGGCAGGAAATTCAGCGCATCTGCCGCGAATATGACGTGCTGCTCCATGTGGACGAAGTGATCTGTGGTTTCGGCCGCACCGGCCAGTGGTTCGGTTCCGACACGTTCGGCATCGAACCCGACATGATCAACATGGCGAAGGGCCTTTCGTCTGGCTATCAGCCCATCGCTGCGCTCGGCTTCGGCAAGCGCGTGGGCGATGTGATCTTCAATTCCGATGAGGAATGGTCCCACGGCTTCACCTATTCAGGCCACCCGGTTGCCGCCGCCGTGGCGCTCGCCAATCTGGAACTCATGCAGAAGGAAAAGCTCGTCGAAAAGGTCGGCGGCGAGACGGGCGCTTATTTCCAGAAGAAACTCGCAGAACTTGGCGATCACCCGCTTGTCGGCGAGACGCGGGGTGTCGGCCTTCTCGGTGCCATTGAACTCGTCAAGGACCGCAAGACACGCGAGAAGTTCCCCAATGTCGGCACCACGGGCACCCATTGCCGCAATCACTGTTTTGCCAACGGGCTCGTCATGCGCGCGATCGGCGACACAATGGTGCTGAGCCCGCCGCTCACCATCACCAAGGCTGAGATTGACGAGCTATTCGGCCTCGCGCGGCGCTGCATCGACCTGACCGCAAAGGATCTGGGCGTCAGTTAGCTCCCTGCGTCGGTTTGACGCGGGCCGCCACCTTAAATGCGCCTGGCTAATCCATTGAAAATCTTCCGCTTTCCGCCCGGTCCGGGCGGCGGGGCTTCATCTTTGTGAGGGCGGGATATTGAAGCCGAGCCCGGCGAAACCTATCTACTCAAGCATGAGGGCCGAGCATTAAGCCGCCCGGGTGACCTGCCCCCCGCTCACCCGAAGCGGTGCTTAGAGCCCCCTTCCGGCACCGGTCTTCCCCTCCCGGTGCCAC
>JBAYOU010000382.1:0-2707 GCA_041678065.1 Parvibaculum sp.
ACATCTGCACGCGCCTTCGTGCCGCTGATCGGCGTTACAGATCCGAAGCGGCTGCCCGATCCCGAAACAGCGCTTGATGCATTGCCGCGCGGCACCGCGCTCATCTGGCGCGCCTATGACAGGCACCCGACACGCGAAGAACTTCACCGCCTCACTGGCAAAGCCTGGCGCAAAGGGGTGGCGCTTCTTCTCGCCGGGGCGCTGCCGATTGAAACCCAGGCCGCAAGTTTCGGGCGCCACCTGCCCGAACATGAATTGCGCCGCCCCGGCATGCGGGGTTGTGACAAGAGTGCGCATCGCCGCACCTCACCGCTTGCCATTACCGCTGCCTGCCATGATGAAAAATCGATCCGACTTGCCGCCGCCGCACGGGCCGATGCGGTGCTGATCTCACCCGTCTTCCCGACCGAAAGCCATCCCGGCGGAAAAACGCTAGGGCTCGTCCGCTTCGCACAACTCGCCCGCTGCGCGAGAGGCCTCAACCTCAAACCCTACGCACTGGGCGGCATCATCACCCCCACTCATATTCGCCGCCTGAGCGGCACGGGCGTGGAAGGTATCGCAGGCATCGGGTTTCTTCTTTAGTTCAATAATCTTCGGGAATGTAATTGAACCGCGCCATCTGCGCGCAGTGGTCCGCGATGATCCGTTCGACCTGCTCGCGGGACAAAACATCGCGCCACGCATCCGCTTTTCCTTCACGGAAGAAGCGGTGCGAGTTTTCAGGCCGTTCGACAAAACCCTTTTCCGCTTCCTGCTTTTTCAAACTGTCGAAAGAGGCAAAGCGAATGGCCCGTGCGATCTGCTTTTCATTCGCGGGAATGCCAAGTATGCGGACAACTCGAGAAAAATGCGTCATCGGATCTGCCACGAGATCCTCATAGCGGACTATTTGGATTTTCGGGTTGGGTTTTGCCGTCCAGCTTTCCACATGGATTGACCAGCTACGGAAGAATTCCGGTATACGTGTCTCGCCGAGTTGGCTGCCCACCTTGTCATTCGCCATATAGGTGATCGCGCGATCGAGGTCGCTCATACCGAAATGTGAACGCAGAGAAATCACAACATCCAGAGGATTTCGCACGATATAGATGGCCCCTGCGGAGACTGAAGGAGTGTGTAGCGGAACGCCATGCCAGTTACCGAAGAAGTTATGCGTTTTGACGAGGATCGAATCCGGTCGAAGCTCGGTAATGCGCCGATGGCCGAGGGGAATGAGTTTCGCAAGCTCGGGCTCAGAAAGCTCTTCAAGAGGGCGCTTAGAAAAAGGTTCGTACCAGGAACGCCCGGTATCAAGCGGGCTGAGCGCTGCCATCTTGTTTATATCAAGCGGCTCGTCCCGGTCGCGCAACAGGTTCAGAAGAAATATGCGCATCCATGTATTGCCCGACTTCGGATAAGAAGCCAGCCAGATCAATGCACCCATTTAGTTATCCGCCCTCTCCGCGCCTTCGGGTATCGAGTCACGATAATCCTCGGGAATATAGCCGAAACGCGCCATCTGCTCATGATGCGCCGAGATGATACGGCGAACCTGATCGGGTGTAAGTTTCTCCCGCCACTGATCGCGCTTTCCTTCACGAAAGAATGACTTCGATGTTTGCGGGCGTTCCTTGAAGCCTTCCTTCTCTTCCTGTGCCTTAAGCACCTTGAAGGAAGAAAACTTGATGGCTCGTTCCAGACGCTCTGATGAAGGCTTGAGTCCGAGAAAGTTCACCACCGCCTTGAAACTCTTGCGAGGCTTGTCGAGCATATCTTCATAGCGCATGACAAGGAGGCCGGGGCTCGGGTGGCGCGTCCATGTCCGGACATGAGTTGACCAGGAACCGTAATGCTCCGCGACATGCTGATCATTGGTCGTGGTGCCCGCCGTTTCACTCGCCAACGCCGTGATCGCCTCTTCAACCGAGACACCAAAATGCGGCGCCATCGAAAGAACGACGTCCAGCGGATTGCGTACGATATAGATGGCACCTGCCGTCACGTCCATATTGTGCAGCGGCACACCATTATGCTCGCCAAGATAGTCATGCGTTTTGACGAAGACGGAGTCCGGGAAAACAGATGTAAAATCGCGTTGCACCTGCATGCGAAAGCGGGCGATCTCGTCTTCGGAAAGCTGTGCAGGAGGCGTGGATGTATAGCGCTTGTACCAGCCCGCCCCTGATCCACTCAGGCAAAAATCGTCAATCTCGTTGACACTGACCGGCTTGTGACTGTTCCGGAAAAGATTGTGCAGGAAGCTGCGCATCCATGTGTTGCCGGATTTCGGATAGGAGGCAAGCCAGATCAGGGCACCCATTGTGCGTTCCGTCCTTTCCATTCATGTCTGTCAATGAGTACTACCAACTAGGCACATCAAAAACCAGATGACGAACAGAGTCTCGCAAGCAAAAAAGAGCGGGCCCCGCGGCCCGCTCTTCATACATTCCGGCAACCTGCCGCTACGAAGCGATCAGAACGAAACCGAGAGAACCAGGCCGGCCGACTTCGCGTCATATTCGACGCCACCCAAGCTCTCGACGTCCGTCATCTGCAGGTCGAGGCCGACATCGACGCCCGAACCGAGATTGTAGCCGCCGCCTGCCTGCCAGGTCTTCGCTTCTTCACTGGCGCCAGCAAAGCTCACGGTATTTTCATTCTGGAGATAGGCAAGACCAACCGTCCACGGGCCCGTCGCGTAGGAGAGACCAGCGGTCCAGACTTC
>JBAYOU010000383.1:0-2706 GCA_041678065.1 Parvibaculum sp.
CTCTTTCGCCGCCGCTAGCCTGCCGAACTATCAGCGGCCCCGCTCGGTGGATTTCATGACAGAGCTTCCACGCATGCCAAGCGGCAAAGTACTACGCCGTACCATCCGCGATCAATATTGGCAGGGCGACAGGAAAATCTGACGGCGCCACCAATCTGTTCAGGCAAGGGCCGCTCTTTCATAGAGCGGCTCTTTTGCCTATATGGACTGCGGGATGAGGGCGACGGAGAAGGATAAGATATGCAAAGTTCGACCTCTTCCGGCGTACGCGTGCATTTCATCGTGATCCTCGGATCACTGATCGCCTTCGCGCCTCTCTCCATCGATATGTATCTTCCAGCCTTCCCTGCAATTGCGAGTGATCTCGGCGCAAGTGCCGGTGCAGTGCAGGCAACGCTTGCCGTTTTCTTCATCGGCCTCGCTCTGGGGCAGGGCGTGGTCGGCCCTATCTCGGATCGGACAGGGCGCCTGCCGCCGCTTCTCGCAGGCATTCTGATTTATGTTGGCGCATCCATTTGGGCGGCGCTCGCCACGAATATTGAAAGTCTCCTCGCCGCGCGCTTCCTGCAGGCGCTGGGTGGATGCGCGGGCATCGTCATCTCACGGGCGATGGTCCGCGATCTCTTCAATGAACAGGCCTCCGCGCAGGTCTATTCGCTGCTCATGCTCGTCATGGGGCTTGCGCCCATTCTTGCGCCGATGATCGGCGGCTTTCTGATCCAGCATTATGAATGGCCGGTAATCTTCTGGGTGCTGGCGGCGTTCGGCCTTGCCTGTGCGCCTGCCGTCATTTTTGGCCTCGGCGAAACATTGCCGAAGGATGAGCGGCATAGCGAAAGCGGTTTGAAGAAAGTGCTGCGCGCCTATCTGGCGCTGTGCATGGATCGCCCGTTCATGGGGTTTGCGCTTGCCAATGCCTTCATCGCCTCCGGGATGTTCGCCTATATTACCGGCTCGCCCTTCGTGTTCATCGAGTTGCATGGGCTGACACCGGGCGGCTACGCACTGCTTTTCGGGGCCAATGCGGGCGGGCTGATATTGGCCGCGCAGATAAATGCCCTGCTGCTGCGTCGCTACTCGAGCCGCGCTGTGCTGAAGGTGGCGATGGGTATTCAGCTTGTCGCCGCCCTCTCTGTTCTTGCGGTGACGATCCTTGTGCCGCAGGCTTTTCTGCCGCTTGCTCTCTCCATCTTCGTTGCGGTCGCGAGCCTCGGCTTTATCGGCGCGAATGCAACGGCGGCGGCAATGGCGCGCGCGGAAGGCCATATCGGTGCCGCTTCCGCCCTCACCGGCATCCTCCAATTCGCGCTGGCCGCCGTTGCGGGCGCACTGGTCGGGCTTTTCAATGATGGCTCGGCCATGCCCATGGCGCTCATCATTGCAGGCACAAGCATAGCGGGCATGCTCTCGGGTCGGATGGCGCGGGGCGCATGAAGCAGAAAGGCCACTCCTTTCGGAATGGCCCTTCGCTCCTATCCGCGCCTGTTATTATTTTTGGACGCCGATACTTATGTTCGTTGCTCGTTAGCTGAGCTTCGCTATGGCGCTCGCAACGTGATCCGGCTTTTCAAGCGTCACGAGGTGGCCGGCTTCGGGAACGGAAACGAGTTCCGCACCCTTGATCGCCTTCTTCCATGCATGGGCATAGGTCGGCACGATCAGCTTGTCGCTGTCACCCCAGACAAGCACGGTCTTCGCCTTCACACGGTAAAGCCGCTGCGAAAGGCCGCGATCCGGCACGGGGAAGAGGATCTTGCCCGCCATGCCAAGCTGCCGCGCATTCTGAACGAGGAAGCCCTTGAGCCATTCCGGGTCATCAAGCGCCACACCCGCCGTCATCATCGCCGTGCCTGCTTCCACATCATGGAAGAGAACCGCCGGAAGCTCGTAAGGGAGCATCGCGAAGATGTCGGGAATCGGATGATCGTCGAGCCAGAGACCTGCCGGGCAGATAAGGCCGAGCCGCGACACATCATTCGGGGCGATGGCAGCCATTTCAGCGGCAATCATGCCACCCATTGAATGACCAACAAGGATCGGGTCTTTCAATCCGAGTGCGTCCACCACGTCCCATGTGTGGAGGGTGATGTCGAGCATCTCACGCAGCTCGCCACATTCTTCCGAGTCGCCATAGCCCGGCAGCAGCGGAGCATAGACGTGATATTTCTCCGCAAGCTTTGCGAGAAGCGGGTCCTCCGCAGTGATACCCCCAGCGCCATGCAGATAGACGAGAGGCTGCCCCTTGCCGCCTTCGAAATAGCGAACCGGAACATGGGGCGTGTTGAGTGTTTTCGTTTCCATCAATCTTCCCCCCCAACCATTGCTGCGATTTCCTTCTCTGCCGGAAGGTTGCCAGGCTTTGCCTGTTTCGCGAGCGGCTTGCACCAGAAGCGGTTGTCATCCTTGTAGTCCGGGAACATGTCGCGCAGATGCGGCATGACCTTTTCTGCAAAGAGCCTGGTAGAGTACATGCACTTGTCCATCGGCATGTTGCCCACATGAAGCAGGCAGAAGATATTGCCGACATTGAGCCCTTTGATGAGGTCTTCCATGCGCTCGCGCACGGTTTCGGGGCTGCCCGCGATCACATGGCCCTGTTCGATCAGGTCTTTCCATGTAAGCGAGGCATAGCCGCCAATGGGCGGGGCATATTGCGAGAGCGCACCTGTCTGAATCGTCTTGATGGTGCGGTAGCCCGGCGCGTCA
>JBAYOU010000384.1:0-2704 GCA_041678065.1 Parvibaculum sp.
CGCATGTCGAAGATGAGCGGGAAACTTGGCACCAAGACCCGTGGCATCATCGACATCACCGGCAAAACCAGCCTTCGCGGCTTCAAGACGGCATGGAACCTTGTGCTGATGGCGCTTGAATGGGTCTGGGCCATTGTCGGCGGCATCGGCGCGCTTTTCGCGACCGCGCTTGGTCGCCGCGTCGTCCGCCGCAGAAACTGATCAAGAAACTGATCAGGCGGAGAGCATCACGCCCAGAAGAAATACACCGGAGAGAAAGCTCCACATGGTTGCGATGCAGCCTGAAAGCAGCATCCAGAATGGCGGTCTGTTCTCGAAGACCTGTGCCCGCAGCGCATTGCGAAGAATGACGGTAGGACCGGCAAAGATCAGCGTGAAAACGCCTGCGATCTGGCCAATTGTCGATTCCGTATCAAGCTGGAAGCTCGGCGGCTTGTTGCGCACAAGCCGGTAAAAGCTGCTGCTCAGACCCGCCGCAACAAAGCCAGTTGCGATGGCAAAGAAAAATGCTGTGAACTGCCCCATGAACCTCTGAACGCCCCTGCTGCTCGTCGTCCGGCCATCAATGGCGGCCGGTTGCGACCCCCTCGATGACATGACTGGCGATGGCGGTGACCTGCTTTTCCGCAGCCTCCACCGCAAAGACCGGAACCACCCGCTCGTCGAGCAGCTTCACAAGTTCCGGGTTGGCCAGATGACGTTTCAGATCCGCCAATGGTTGCCCCTTGGCCCTTTCGGCAAGGGAGGCGAGGAACGGAGAACGATCTCCAACCGCAATCTCCGCCTCGCCCAGCCGGCATGTTCCGAGATCGGCCTCACAGCCAAATCCCGGCAGCGCCCCCACGCGTCCTTCCGGCATGGGCAGATGCCCCCCGAAGAAGAGGAAGGCGCCCACAAGCATCAGCGATTTGAAAACGAAACTGGTCATGCCCCCTGTCCGCAAGCGCCATACCAGCGGGACAGGAGGCCATGCGACGGGCAAGAAGATTTGAAATGATCTTTTAGTTTCAGCAGGTTATAAGAAGATATTCGAGGTATGCGCAGGCGGCAGAGCGCTTCTTCGAGGAGCTGACGTGCCGGATTGCTCCGGTGCTGTTCCAATGCGACACAACAGATGGAAGCGCGCAGATCGGGGGCGGCTTGGCGCGAGGCACTCAATCAAACGAGGAACTGGTTCGCGAGCGACCAGCCTGGATCATCCCGGCGCTTGTACTGACGGGCGTGCTCAGCCTGTCGGGCATCTTTCTCTATTACTATTTCGGCCCGACCCCCGGCGAGTTGCTCGGTCTCGACCCGCGCGCGAGTACGGGGAGCGGCAAGGTCGATGTCATCATCAGCGAAACGCGCTTCCTTATCCCCGAAGCCTATACGCGCTATCCGAGCCAGCGCAGCGGCGGCCGCATGAAGGCAATCGACATGCACACACTGCTGCCCGATATGCAGCCCTTCTCAGTGGAACATGCAGAAAACTTTACCGACAATTCAGCCCGGTCAGATGTCGTCTATTTTTCGCTGAGTGAGAGCGCTGCTCCACTCAACTCGTCACGCAGGCTGCAGGGCATCTATGCGAAATATCTGGAATCGGCCAATGCAGAACCCGGTCCCAACGGGTCGCAGCTTTTCCGCTTCCGCGACAATTCCGGCTATGCAAATCAGGATCTGCTTGTTGGCAAGGACACTGAAGCACGCATCCTGCTTCTTATCTGCGACCGGATCATCGCGCAGATCGAAAGCCCGAATTGTTCCCGCTCACTGCTTCTGGGGCCGGGGTTGGAGCTTTCCTACCGCTACAAGCGCCACCATGTAGAAGACTGGCAGAGAATAGATAAAGCCGTCGTCTCCCTGGTCAATGGCTTCAGCGCCATTGAGGAGATCGACGGCTTGCAAGGCCCGATACTGGATTGACCTGTCTGCGAAGATTGCTCAGGGCAGATCGATATCGAGAATCGCCATGTTGAAGGCGTATGACGTTTCGCCTTCATCCGTATCCTTGAAAATCACGCCGATAAATTCATCCCCGATATTCACTTCGGCGGAATCATCCTTCTGCGGGCGCTGCCTCACAATAATTGAAGGAAGCTGGAACTTCTGGCGCAGATAGGTCTCGAGGCGCAGGATTTCAGACTTTTCCAAGAAGTTCTCCCATCGGCATTTTGAAATTTCAGTCAGCGGTCCGGTGCTCCGTCCGCGTGTTACGTGGTTTTAACGGCTTGGAGCCACCTGCGCAAACCTGAGCGGCTTTTCACCCTGCGGCGCTTGGTCCGATGGCAAGCCCCTCTTCCAGCGTGTCACTCTTAATTCGTCATGTGGAGCAAATGACATTATGCCGCGCCGGACTCGAAAATTCATGATCTTCCTGACCGTTGCCCTGACTGTGGCGGCTGTTATCAGCATTGTGCAAACCCGCTACCCTACGGAGCCGGGTCAGGAGCGGGCCCTGCTGATGCCGAACCCGCGCTGAGCCCTACCGGCACGTATATCCACCGTCCACCACCACTTCCGAGCCTGTCATGAAGCTCGACTCGTCGCTTGCGAGGAAGAGGACCGCATTGGCAATTTCTTCGGCGATACCAAGCCGGCCAATCGGGTGAAGCAGCGTCAGCAATTCACGCATCTCGTTTGGCCCGACCGGCTGACCCTGCACCGTGCCGCGATTAAGTGTGTCGCGAACCATGGGCGTGTCGATATAGCCGGGATGGACCGA
>JBAYOU010000385.1:0-2702 GCA_041678065.1 Parvibaculum sp.
CCCGGTGCTTCATCAATGAGCGCGCAGAAACGGCTCGGCATTGTCGAGGTCCGTCCCGTAGATGCGCGCCACCGCCTCCTCCTCATTCGTCGCGATGGCAAGGAACATCTCGTGCTGATCGGTGGCGATCACCCGCTTCTCATCGAAAGCGGCATTGATGCGCCTGTGACACCGGTTGCGATCGAGACAACAGAAAACGGCGTCGCGAAACAGAATTTCGCTGGGCCTCCTCACATCGTCCAGCTTCAGCGATTTGTCGAATTCATCAAGGAGCGCCGCGCGTGATCCGCTTCTCATCATTCCCGCGCATCGGCGCGCTTGTCGCCCTTGCCCTGATCTTCACCGTCTTCGCGCTGCCTGCGGGCGCGCAGTCGATCGAGGTCAATCTCTCCGAAGGTCTCGGCCTCACCAATCATGTGGTGCAGATCGTTGCCCTCGTCACGGTTCTCAGCCTCGCGCCTTCGATCCTCATCATGGTCACGTCTTTTGTGCGGATCATCGTGGTGCTGGGTCTGCTACGCACCGCACTTGGCATGCAGCAATCACCGCCCAATGCCGTTCTGGTGAGCCTTGCCCTCTTTCTCACAGCTTTCGTCATGACCCCGACCTTTACGGCCGCCTATCAGGCGGGGATCGAGCCTCTGCTGAACGAAGAAATTGAAACGGGCGAAGCATTCAGCCTTGCAAGCGGCCCCTTCAAGACATTCATGCTGAGCCAGGTGCGCGCCCAGGACCTGAAGCTCTTTGTCGATCTCTCGGAAACGGAAGAGCCTGAAGAAGCTACCGATATCGGCCTTCAGGTGCTGGTGCCCGCCTTCATGATCAGCGAGCTGCGCCGCGCCTTTGAAATTGGCTTCCTCGTCTTCCTGCCCTTTATCGTGATCGACATGGTGGTCGCTTCCGTCCTCATGTCGATGGGCATGATGATGCTCCCGCCGGTCATCATTTCCCTGCCATTCAAGCTGATCTTCTTCGTGCTGGTAGATGGTTGGTCGCTGATCGCGGGAAGCCTGGTCCAAAGCTTCGGCACATGAGACAAGGTTGGCTGGCGATCAGTTGACCGCCACGCCCTCTTCCGTTTTCAGTGACGCAAGAAAGCGGTCCAGTGTATCGACAGACGCAATGCGGCTTGCCATCTCGCGGAAAGCCACGCCCTGCTTCATGATGGGTTCGGAAAGAACGGCGAAGGCATTGGCATCGGCGCTCCGGCTCATCGCCTCGCCATATTTGACGCGAAGCCGCCCGAGCCCTGCCTCATCTTCCGCCAGTGAATAGGCAATCGCCGCGCGCATGACGAGAAGTCGTAAATCGCCGCTCATAGGCGAATTGCCTTTCCAGCTATCGCCCAGCGCAATCTCGATCACCGGGCCGGCATCATTCCAGCGACCGGCATTCCACACAATATCCGCGCGAAGGCGCTTGGCCGCAGGATCAGACCTCCCCTCCAGCAAATCCATTGCATTGTCATATTGCCGAAGATCGGCAAGCGCCCGCGCCTCCAGAAGAAGCCGTGCTTCAGCAAGTTCCGTCGGCAAAAGATTCTGCCTCGTAGCGCGGAGCGCCGCGAGAGCCCGATCAGGCTTCTGGTCCGCAAGGAATATCGAAGCCAATCGCGCGGCAACCTGCGCTTTGGCAACGCCGCCGTGAAGGCGGTTTGCCACCTGATAATCGAGCAGATGGGCTGCCTGTTCGAGCAGATCCACGCTCACCAGCCGCTCTGCAAGGTCACGGATCATCTCATCGCCGCGCTGGCCAATAGGCGTCAGTTCCTTGAAGGCTTCGAAAAAGGAGAGCGCCTGCACAGGCGTCATTTCGCTCGCAGCATCGCTCAAATAGTAATCCGCGAATATGTCCGACATGCGCATATTCATGCGATGGGCTTCATCGCTATCAGGGAAATTGTCGGTTGCAATACGCATCAGCCGCAGCGCCTCCCCGACATTGCCTTCGCGAAGATGAAGGGCCGCAAGCTGCGTCAACACATCAAGCTCAAGCCCATCCCCACGCCAGGCATAGCGAAGGCTCTCAAGCTCCTCGGCGAGCGCCTTGTCGTCCACTTCGCCTTTGCGATGGAGAAGCATCGCCTTGCCATAGCGCGCGCGAGCGGCCACAGGCGGATAGCCATTTTCAATTGCGGTGTCATAAAGCGCCACCGCCTTCTCTTTCCGGTCATGCGCATCCGCGATCATCGCATTGGTAAGGAGAATGGAGGCCTTTGCCCTGGTGCTTTCCGCATGGGCGGGAAAGCTTGCTGCATATTGCTCAGCAGAGAGAACGTCACCATTCTTGAGCGAAGCAAGCGCTCCCAGACTGCGCAGCTCAACCCGCAATTCCTCATCAAAGGCATCCGTGATGGCGCCTGCCAGCGCAAATTCAGATCGCGCCGCTTCCCAATGGCCGAGAGATGCGCGCGCAAGGCCTCGCCACGCGGCCGCATGAGGCGAATTATCAAGGCTCGGTCCTGAAAGTTCGCGGATGGCCTCGCCATAGCGCCCGCTCAGGGCGGAGGAAACGCCGAGCGTTGCGCGGAAAGTGGGATCAACACCGAACCTGCTATCTGCCTCCTTCGCTGCAACGAGCATGGCGCGCGCTTCCGGCGCGAGGCCATAGGCCAGCAGAAACCGGCCATAGGCAAAACGCAGCTCGCCCACCTCATGCGACTGCGCGCTTGCAAGCTGCGCCAGATGATATTGTCGCCGCTC
>JBAYOU010000386.1:0-2702 GCA_041678065.1 Parvibaculum sp.
CTTTGCGCGCCCATTTCCCCTCCCTGACTTGCCCTGCCTCTCGCGAGGCGGGGCTTTTTTTGTCGTGAAGCACGGGATGGGGAACGGTCGACCGGCGTGCCCGTTGAAGAGACATCATTCGTCATTGACGGAGGCACCATGCCAAAGAAAAGCGAAGCCCCTGTCGCACAGGAACAGAAGCATCAGCCCGGTTCTGAAGCTGAAATGCATCCACACCCTGAATATGAGCCACGCTATCGGGGATCGGGCAGGCTGGAAGGCAAGGTTGCAATCATAACAGGAGGCGATTCCGGCATAGGGCGCGCAACGGCTGTCTTGTTTGCGCGAGAGGGTGCGCGTATCGGCATTCTCTATAAGGACAGGAATGAAGAAGAAGACGCGAAGAAGACTGCATCTCTTGTTGCCGATGAAGGGAGCGAGTGTTTCTTTCTTGTAGGTGATGTCGGCGAGAGCGTGGTCGCGAAGGCTTTTGTGGATGAGGCCGTGCAGCAGTTTGGTCGGCTTGACATTGTTGTCTGCGCCGCTGCCGAGCAGCACTATCAGGAGAAGCTGGAGGACGTCCCTGAGGAACAGCTTCTGCAGACATTTGCGACAAATGTTTTCGGCCAATTCTACACGCTTCAGGCGGCGCTGCCCTATCTCAAGGAAGGTGCATCCATCATCTGCGTTACGTCGGTAACGGCGTATCGTGGGCAGCCGACATTGTTGGATTATTCGTCAACGAAAGGCGCCATTCTCGCGCTTGTACGCGCGCTGTCTTCTAACCTTGCGAAGAAGAAAATTCGCGTGAACGGCGTGGCGCCTGGTCCTATATGGACACCGCTCATTCCGGCATCTTTCCCAAGAGACAAGGTCGAAAAGTTTGGGATGAGCTCACCGCTCGGCCGACCGGGGCAACCAAATGAAGTTGCGCCTTCTCTGCTTTTCCTTGCCTGCGAGGACAGTTCCTACATGACGGGGCAGGTGCTGCATCCAAATGGTGGTGACCTTGTCGGAGGGTGAGGTGAGTGGATCGATATTGAGTCAGGATACAATTGAACGGGCCACGACCGTCATGGCGCTTCTCGCGGCGGCAAAGCTGTCGCTCGTCACAGCGGAATCTTGCAGCGGCGGACTTGTCTGCGCGCTTCTCTCCAGTGCCGAAGGTGCAGGGAATTCGCTTGAGGGTGGTTTTGTCGTTTATACGAAAGATCAAAAGGCGGCGGCCCTCGGCGTTCCGTGCGAATTGTTGCAGAAGATTGGAAGCGTCGAGCCGGAGATACGCGGTACATCGTGAAAGGTGCGCTGGAGCGATCTCTGGCAGACATTGCGCTTGTACTCACCGGCGTCATCGGGCCGACAGAGGATGAAGATGGCAATCCTGTCGGTCGGGTAATCTTCGGATGCGGCATTAGAGGAGAGCAGGTAGAATTGGAGGAATGCCGCTTTGAACCGGTCGAACCAGATGAGATGCGGAATCTGGTCGTATCCTACGCGCTTGGGATGCTTGAACGGAAAATCAAACATACCGGAGAAGTCGGCGGATAGCGCCAGCGTCCTTGATCGGGACATTCTCTGCGCATTCTCCAATAGCCAACCTTAAAACCCCGCTTAAACATCGTCTTCTAACGTCGATGCCAATGCGCCAATACAGGCGGCTTCGCGGGAGAGGGCTGAATGCGCCAGATTAATGCCTATAAAGAGACGAAACAGGAAATTGTTGCGCCACGCGATATGGAGCGACGCATTTTTGAGCGCGTGACCGATCAGCTTCGCCTGGCGGATAAGGAAGAGAGCCGTACCGAATTCTTCCACAGGGCGGTGCTCGAAAACCGCCGCCTTTGGGCCGCTCTTGCAAGCGATGTCGTTGATCCGAGCAACCAAATGCCGAACGAACTCAAGGCTGGCCTGCTGTCTCTCGCAATATGGGTGGAACGAGAATCTTCCAGTATCCACAGTGGTGAGGCGACGGTTGCAGGTCTCATCGAGGTCAATCAGGCGCTGATTGCGGGCCTGGGCGCGCCGTCCTGACTGCTGAGAGGGATTGAACTTATGGGACTGAACATCCGCCTTCTTCATGGTGACAAATGCGTCATCAATGGTGCCGTGATCTCCTGCAAGTCGCAGCGCGCGACCATCAGCGTTGAAAACTACGCTCATGTCATTCGCGGTCCTGACATTCTCAATCCTGATGATGTGAAGACGCCGACGCAGCATGTCTACTTCGTTATTCAGCTCATGCTGATCGATGCGGAAAATGTCGACAGGCACAAGCTGCATTACAACACGGTGATGGGGCAGTTGCGCTATGCGCTGGAGAATGCGGAGGTGCTGGAAGCGCTTGCGCGTATCGAGGGGCTTGTCGAAAGCGGGGATTTCTACGCCGCGCTTCGCGAGCTGAAATCCGTCCTTGCCTATGAAGAGAGGCTTCTGGGGGAGGCTCCTGCCATGCACCCGCTGGCGGAGGCGCATCCATGACGACTTTTCTCGATTACAAAATCACCTCGCAGAATATTAGCGCTCGCATCGAGGCGATTGAAAACCAAAGCTTCATCAAGCGGGAAGCTACCTATTTCCGCGAGAATATCAGCAAGGTTTCATCTGGCGAGGAACTGATGAATGATTACCGGCTCTACAATTTCGCGATGAAGGCCTTCGGTCTTGAAGAGCAAATCTATGCCAAGGGCCTGATGAAGAAGGTGTTTGATGGCGGGGTCAAAGAC
>JBAYOU010000387.1:0-2695 GCA_041678065.1 Parvibaculum sp.
GGTGACGGTTGAACTCATCAAGCGCGTCAATGAAGAGCGAGTACCAGTCGTCTCGGTTGATGTGCCGAGCGGCATCGATGGGGATAGCGGGCGCGTGCGCGGCGTTGCATTCCAGGCCACGCTTACCGTGACCTTCTTCCGCGCGAAGCCGGGCCACGTGCTGTTGCCGGGTCGGCTTTATACGGGTGAACTGAAAGTTGCGGATATCGGCATTGCAGCGGATGCGCTGGCTGAAATTGCGCCGGGAAGTTTTCTCAACCAGCCCGCGCTCTGGTCCACTTCCTTTCCGCGCCCGAAGCTCGACAGTCACAAATATACGCGCGGCCATGCGGTCGTCGTCTCGGGTGGCGCATCGCATACGGGCGCTGCGCGGCTCGGCGCGCGTGCGGCGCTTCGGGCGGGCGCTGGGCTTGTCACAGTCGCTTCGCCGCCATCCGCACTACTCATCAATGCCTCACACCTCACATCCGTCATGGTGCAGGTTTTCGATGGCGCGGATGATCTGACAGCCATTCTGGAAGACAAGCGCAAGAATGCGCTCCTTATCGGCCCCGGTGCCGGTATCGGCCCGGCCACGCGCGAAAATGTGCTGGCGGCACTGCTCTCCGGCGCGGCCATGGTGCTCGACGCCGATGCGCTGACCTCTTTCGCGGAAATCCCGCGCGATCTGTTCGTCGCCATCAAGGGCTACTTCGCTGGCCCCGTCATCATGACACCGCATGAAGGCGAGTTTGCGCGGCTTTTCCCGAAAATCGTCGCAGAAGGCGGCTCCAAGCTGGAACGCGCCCGAAAGGCGGCAGCGGAAGCAGCCGCAACCATCATCCTCAAAGGAGCCGATACGGTGGTGGCTTCGCCGGACGGGCGGGTGGCCATTGCCCGCAATGCCGGGCCAGAACTTGCTACGGCAGGCTCTGGCGACGTGCTGGCGGGCATTGCGCTCGGCCTCCTTGCGCAGAGTATGGCTCCATTCGAGGCTGCCGCCGCCGCTGTGTGGCTTCACGGGGAGGCCGGGCAGTATTTCGGGCCCGGTCTCATCTCCGAGGATTTGCCGGAAATGCTGCCCGCCGTGCTCCGGGATTTGTTCCGCCGCATTTAAACGCAGTTGAGGCGGGAAAGGCGCGGCTTTTGCTGGCAATCCCCCCATGCCCTTGATATAGAGAGCGCCAAATTGGGGACCGGCTGGCCTTTGAAGGGCCTCGCCAGAGCCCTTTTCGCGGGCGTGGCGGAATTGGTAGACGCGCTGGATTTAGGTTCCAGTGCCGCAAGGCGTGGGGGTTCAAATCCCTCCGCCCGCACCAGGCCGGAAGCCCGGCACACAAACGGATTGGACGATGCAGGTCACGGTTACAAACGCGGATGGACTGAAGCGCGAATTGAAGATCCAGGTTCCCGCTCAGGATCTCGAAAGCAAACTCGGCGCTAAGCTCGAAGAAATGAAGGGTCAGGTGCGCCTCAAGGGGTTCCGCCCCGGCAAGGTGCCGGTGAGCCATCTGCGCAAGACCTTCGGCAAGCAGATCATGGGCGAGATCATTCAGGAGACTGTTGGCGAGTCGAGCCAGCAGGCTATCCAGGATGAGGCGCTGCGCCCGGCCTTCCAGCCTTCCATCGACCTCGAAGGCGAAATCCAGGATGTGATCGACGGCAAGGCCGACCTCACCTTCAAGGTGAGCTTCGAAGTAATTCCGCCCTTTGAAATCGCTGACTTTTCAAAGGTTACACTGGAACGCCTCACCGCTGAAGTGAGCGAGGCGGATGTGGACGAGGCGCTGAAGCGTCTTGCCGAAAACCAGAAAAACTTTGAAGCGCGCGCCGAGGGTGCGAAGGCCGAGGAGGGTGACCTTCTGACGCTCGATTTCGTCGGCAAGATCGACGGCGAAGCATTTGAAGGCGGCTCTGCCGAAGACGCCAATCTCGAAATCGGTTCAGGCCGCTTCATTCCCGGCTTCGAAGAACAGCTTGTGGGCACCGCCGCGGGCGACGAGGTCGAGGTGAAGGTGACTTTCCCGGCCGATTACGGTGCGGAACATCTGGCCGGCAAAGACGCTGTCTTTGAGGTCAAGGTGAAGGAAGTGAAGGCGCCGGCAGAAGTGAAGGTGGATGATGAGTTCGCCACGCGCTTCGGCATTGAAAGCCTTGAAAAACTCCGCGAGGCGCTGACCGAACAGATGAAGAGCGATTATTCCCGCATGTCGCGCCAGCATCTGAAGCGCGCCATGCTGGACAGGCTCGACGAGGTTCATGATTTCGAACTGCCGCCGACAATGGTTGAGCAGGAGTTCAACCAGATCTGGCAGCAATTCGAGCATGAGTTGCAGCACCAGAACAAGACGGTCGCCGATCTGGATGAACCGGAAGAGGAAGTTCGCGCCGAGTACCGCAAGATTGCGGAACGTCGTGTGCGCCTCGGCCTCGTGCTGGCCGAAGTGGGTGAAAAGAACTCGATCACCGTCACGGAGCAGGAGCTGAATCAGGCGCTGGCCGAGCGTGCCCGACAGTTCCCCGGTCAGGAGCGTCAGCTCTATCAGTTCTTCCAGCAGAACCCGCAGGCCATTCAGGAACTGCGCGCCCCGATCTTCGAAGACAAGGTGGTGGACTTCATCGCCGAACTGGCCACCGTCACCGACAAGGTGGTCAGCCGTGAGGAACTGTTCACGGATCCTGATGCCGATGAGCATGATCACGACCACCATCACGA
>JBAYOU010000388.1:0-2692 GCA_041678065.1 Parvibaculum sp.
TGATGGAGGGCGTCGAGGACATTCCCGGCTCCGCTCTTGCCGAAGGCATCAAATGGAATTGGGAAACCTTCCCCGAGTATATGGACAGCCTTGATAAGCAGTCCCGCGTGCTCGACGTCGCAACGCAGGTGCCGCATGGCTCCGTCCGTGCCTATGTGATGGGCGAACGTGGCGCACGCAACGAGGCCGCGACCGACGAAGACATTGTGAAGATGGCCGAGATCGTGCGCGAAGGCATCGCCGCGGGCGCGCTCGGCTTCTCCACCTCGCGCACCATGCTGCATCTCTCAAAAGATGGCGAGCCGGTACCCGGCACCTTCGCCAACAAGGCCGAGTTGATGGGCATTGGCCGCGCGCTTGGTCAGGCAGGGCACGGCGTCTTCGAAATGGCGTCCGACATGACACCGGCGGAAGAAGAATTCATCTGGATGAAGGAGCTTTCCGCCGAAACCGGGTTGCCCGTCACCTATGCGCTTCTCCAGTCACCGGTGGAACCGGAAAAGTGGCGCGACATGCTTCGCCTGACAGATGACGCCCGCAAGCAAGGTGCGAATGTTACAGCGCAGATCGCTTGCCGCCCGACAGGCATGGTGCTTGGCTGGCAGAGCACGCTGCATCCTTTCATTGCAACGCCTGCCTATAAGGAAATTGCCCACCTGCCCTTCGCGGAGCGGCTCGAGCGGCTGAAAAACCCGGAAGTACGCCGCCAGATCGTTGAGCACCAGCCGCGCGAGCGCTCGGCGCTCAGCCAGATTCTGACGCAGGGATTTGATCGCATGTTCCGTCTTGAGAAGGACGGCAAGCTTGATTACGAGCCGCGCACCGAAGACAGCGTGGCCGCTCTCGCCGCGCGTGAAGGCCGCTCACCCGCCGAGATCGTCTATGACATGCTCATGGAGAAAGACGGGCGCGGCTATATCTATCTGCCAATGCTCAATTACGCGCTCTTCAACTTCGATCATATCGAAGAGATGATGCACCACCCGGCAACGGTGCTGAGCCTTTCGGACGGTGGCGCCCATTGCGGCGTGATCTGTGATGCGAGCTTCCCGACCTATATGCTCACCCATTGGGTGCGCGACCGTGAACGCGGCCCGCGCCTTCCGCTCGAAAAGGTCGTCCGTATGCAGACGCATGACACAGCACGTCTTTACGGCCTCAATGATCGCGGTGTGATCGCCCCCGGCATGAAAGCCGACATCAACGTCATCGACCTCGACAAGCTCCGCATTCTTGCGCCGGAAATGGTGTTCGACCTGCCAGCAGACGGACGCCGCATGATCCAGCGTGCCGAGGGCTACCGTGCCACCATCGTCAGCGGTGTCGTAACCTTCGAAGATGGCGAAGCAACCGGCGAAATGCCGGGTCGCCTCGTCCGTGGGCCGCAGCGTCAGCGTCAGGCAGTCGCAGCAGCCGAGTAGACTCAGAGAAAACGGGTGGCAAGCCCGAGCAAGGCAGCAACGCCAAGCACAGGCACCATCCCCGCCTTGAACCTCAGCACGGCGACAAGCGCGCCGATGCTGAGGGCAAGCGCCCAGAGATCAAGCGTCGCAAGGTCCGGCGACCAGAGCCGCAACATCGAGACATGCCGCTCCTCCACCTCCGCGAACAGGACATGCAGTCCGAACCAGATGGAAAGATTGAGAATGACGCCCACCACCGCCGCCGTGACGGCAGCGAATATGGCGTTGAGGCTTTCAATCCGCCGCAGCCGCTCGATATAGGGCGCACCCAGAAATATCCACAGGAAGCACGGCGCAAAAGTGACCCACGTTGTCACCACCGCCCCGACCATACCTGACATCAGCGGATCAATACCCGACGCCTCACGGAAGGCACCGAGATAGCCGACAAATTGCAGCACGAGGATAAGCGGCCCCGGCGTTGTCTCGGCGAGGCCAAGCCCGTCCAGCATCTCGCCAGCAGACAGCCAACCATAATTCTGCACGGCCTCCTGCGCGACATAGGCAAGCACCGCATAAGCGCCGCCGAAACTGGCAACCGCCATCTGCGAAAAGAAAACAGCCTGCTGCGCAAACACATGGCTGCCACCGAGAAAGAAGATGAGCGCAGCCACCGGTCCAAGCCAGAGGATGAGGCCGACAGCAAGCGTGACAAGGGATCGCCACGCCATCCCCCACCTCGTCGGCAGGACGGCGTTATCCGTGAGCGGTTCGCCCGTCAGGTCTGCCTCCGGCGATGAGAGCCACCCGCTCCACGCGCCGAGAAAGCCGAAAAGCGCCGCGCCCGCCACCACCAGCGGAAAGGGAACATCGAAAAAGAAGATCGCAATGAAGGCCACAGCCGCCACACCGTAAAGCGCCCGCGTCTTCATCACCCGGCTGCCAATACGAATCAGCGCCTCGATGACAATCGCGAAGACCGCCGCCTTGATGCCAAAGAAAAGCGCCTCAACCAGCGCAAGCTCTGCATAGGCTGCATAGAGAATGCTGAGGACAAGCATCACCAGAAAGCCGGGCAGGATGAACAGTAGCCCCGCCACGAAGCCACCGCGAAGCCCATGCAGCAACCAGCCCGAATAGGTCGCCAGTTGCTGTGCCTCCGGCCCCGGCAGCAACATGCAGAAATTCAGCGCATGGAGAAATTGCGGCTCGGTGAGCCACTTCTTTTCCTCCACGAGAACCCGGTGCATCAGCGCGATCTGGCCTGCCGGACCGCCAAAGCTCAGAAA
>JBAYOU010000389.1:0-2690 GCA_041678065.1 Parvibaculum sp.
CGCCATCGAGTATCTCTGCCGTCAGGCACCGGAAGCCGTTTACGAGCTTGAGCATTTCGGCGTTCCCTTCTCCCGCACGGAAGAAGGCAAGATCTATCAGCGCCCCTTTGGCGGCATGACCACCAATTTCGGCGAAGGCATTGCGCAGCGTACTTGCGCCGCCGCTGACCGCACGGGCCATGCGATCCTGCACACGCTCTATGGCCAGTCGGTTCGCCATAAGGCCGAGTTCTATATCGAATATTTCGCCATCGACCTCATCATGGAGGATGGCGAGTGCCGTGGCGTTGTTGCGCTCGACATGGCAACGGGTGAAATCCACCGCTTCCGCGCTTCGCTCGTCATTCTGGCGACGGGTGGTTATGGCCGTGCCTATTTCTCAGCCACCTCCGCGCATACCTGCACGGGGGACGGCAATGCGATGGTGCTGCGTGCGGGCCTTGCGTTGCAGGACATGGAGTTCGTGCAGTTCCATCCGACCGGTATTTACGGTGCGGGCTGCCTCATCACCGAAGGCGCGCGCGGCGAAGGCGGCTATCTCACCAATTCCGAAGGCGAGCGCTTCATGGAGCGTTATGCGCCGTCGGCCAAGGACCTTGCCTCGCGCGACGTGGTTTCGCGCTCCATGACGGTGGAAATCCGTGAAGGGCGCGGCGTTGGCGAGCATAAGGACCATATTTTCCTTCATCTCGACCATCTCGATCCGGCGATCCTGCATGAGCGCCTTCCGGGTATTTCGGAGTCGGCACGCATTTTCGCGGGTGTCGATGTGACGAAGGAGCCGATCCCGGTTCTGCCGACCGTTCACTACAATATGGGCGGTATCCCGACGAATTATCATGGCGAAGTGCTGACGCTGAAGGATGGCAACCCTGATACGGTAGTGCCGGGCCTGATGGCGATTGGCGAAGCGGGCTGTGTATCGGTTCATGGTGCGAACCGTCTCGGCTCCAACTCGCTGATCGACCTTGTGGTGTTTGGCCGCGCGGCGGGCCTTCGGGCAGCCGAGCTGGTACAGCCCGGCCAGCGCCAGCCCGAGTTCAAGAAGGGCGCTGGCGAAAATGCCATCGCGCGTCTCGACAAGTTCCGCAATGCAAATGGCAGCACGCCGACCGCCGAACTTCGCCTGCAGATGCAGCGCGCCATGCAGGAAGATGTCGCCGTGTTCCGCACAGAGGAAACACTGCTTTCCGGCAAGAAGCGTGTTGCGGATGTTTTCTCCGCCCTGCCGGATATTCGCGTCAGCGACCGTTCGCTCATCTGGAACTCGGATCTCATCGAGACACTCGAGTTCGACAATCTCATCGTTCAGGCCATCGCCACCGTTGAAGGTGCCGTCAACCGTCAGGAAAGCCGTGGCGCCCATGCGCGCGAAGACTTCCCGGACCGCGACGATGCGAACTGGATGAAGCACACGCTTTGCTGGGTGGATGAGAAGGGCAAGCCGTCGCTCGACTATCGCCCGGTGCATGCCTACACGCTTTCCGAAGACATTGAATACATCCAGCCGAAGGCGCGCGTTTACTGAGCCGCGCGAGGGTCTAGATCATGGTCCAGTTCCGACTGCCGAAAAATTCAACGATCAATGAGGGCAAGACTTTCAAGGCCGAGCCCGGTGCGAAAAACGTCAAGCGTTTCCGCATCTATCGCTGGTCGCCGGATGACAATGCCAATCCGCGCATCGACACCTATGAAGTCGATCTCGACAAATGCGGGCCGATGGTTCTCGACGCCCTCATCAAGATCAAGAATGAGGTCGATCAGACGCTGACCTTCCGCCGTTCCTGCCGCGAAGGCATTTGCGGTTCCTGCGCCATGAATATTGATGGCGGGAACACGCTTGCCTGCACGAAGGGCATTGATGAGTGCAAGGGCGATGTGAAGATCTATCCGCTGCCGCATATGCCGGTGGTGAAGGATCTCGTGCCGGACCTCACCAATTTCTATGCGCAGCATGCCTTCATCCAGCCTTGGCTCAAGACCGAGTCGCCGCAGCCGGAAAAGGAATGGCGCCAGAGCCATGAGGATCGCGAAAAGCTCGACGGGCTTTACGAGTGCATTCTCTGCGCCTGCTGCTCCACCGCCTGCCCGTCCTATTGGTGGAATGGTGACCGCTATCTCGGCCCCGCCGCGCTGCTGCAAGCCTATCGCTGGCTGATCGACAGCCGCGACGAGGCAACCGGCGAACGCCTTGATGCGCTGGAAGACCCGTTCCGCCTCTATCGCTGCCACACCATCATGAACTGCACCAAGACCTGTCCGAAGGGTCTGAACCCGGCAAAGGCCATTGCAGAGATCAAGAAGATGATGGTGGAGCGCCAGGCTTGAGAAGCGCACCGCACACAGATCAAAGGCCGCCTTCGGGCGGCCTTTTTGTTTTGTGGGGGAGCGCCGCACAATGAAAAAGGCCCGCGCCGGAGCGCGGGCCTGATCCGTTTACGAAAAGAAAGGCGTGATTACGGCGCCGTGTTCTCTTCGACTTCCTTGGCAGTTTCGTCAGCCGCTTCTTCGGTGTCGTTCGCGGCGCCATCCACCGTGTCGACCACCGCGTCGCCCGCATCCTCAAGCGCTTCGCCCGTCGCGTCGATCGCATCCCCCGTTGCTTCTGCGGCGTCTTCAGCGGCTTCTTCCGTGGCGGTCATGGCGTCGTCCAGCGCTTCCCCGGTTGCATCCATGGCATCGCTGGCGGC
>JBAYOU010000390.1:0-2673 GCA_041678065.1 Parvibaculum sp.
AAGGGCGATCCGGTCCATGGCTGGGTCGTCGTTGACAAGCCTTCCGGCCCCACCTCGTCCGATGTGGTGAACAAGGTGCGCCGCCTTTTCAATGCGCAGAAGGCCGGGCATGCAGGCACACTCGACCCGCTGGCCACCGGTGTCCTGCCCATCGCACTCGGCGAAGCGACCAAAACCGTCCCCTTCGTCATGGATGCGAGCAAGGGCTACCGTTTCACCATCCGCCTCGGCCAGACCACTTCCTCGGGCGACGCTGAAGGCGACGTCACGGCGGAAAGCCCCGCCCGTCCGAGCGATGAGGAGATCAAGGCAACACTCCCACGCTTCCAGGGCGAGATCATGCAGGTGCCGCCCGCTTTCTCCGCCATCAAGGTCGCGGGCGAGCGGGCCTATGCGCTGGCCCGGGCAGGTGAGGAAGTGAAGCTTGAGCCGCGCCCCGTCACCATCCATGAAATCCGGCTTGTTTCGCGCCCCGATGCGGACCATGCCGAGCTTGAAATCTATTGCAGTAAAGGCACTTACGTCCGCTCGCTCGCCTATGACTTTGCCCGGGCGCTCGGCACGGAAGGGCATGTTTCAGCCCTTCGGCGGACCCGCCACGGCCCCTTCAGGGAAGAGGCCGCGATTCCGCTGGATAAACTTTCCGCCTTGGGTCATATTGCGCCCGCTCCCGGACCGGGGACGCATTTACTGCCGCTTGAGACCGCGCTGGACGACATCCCGGCGCTGGCCGTAAGCGGTGATGATGCGGCCCGTTTGAGAAAAGGTCAGGGGGTTTTGTTGCGTGGGCGCGATGCCCCGATCCTGTCCGGCACGGTTCTGGCTACCCATCGGGGAGACCCGGTGGCCCTTACCGAATATGGGCAGGGTGAGCTTCGCCCAGTACGCGTGTTCAATCTCGTTTCATAGGAGATCCCGATGTCGATTACGCCGGAGCGCAAAGCTCAGCTCATCAAGGAATTTGCCGGCAAGGACGGCGACACCGGCTCCCCCGAGGTGCAGGTCGCCATTCTGACTGAGCGCATTATCAATCTTACCGAACACTTCAAGGGCCACGCGAAGGACAACCATTCCCGCCGCGGTCTTCTGAAGATGGTGAGCCAGCGCCGCAGCCTTCTCGACTATGTGAAGAAGAAGGATCAGGCGCGTTACGAAAAGCTGATCGCCCGTCTGGGGATTCGGCGGTAACAGGGGTGCTTATTGCCCCTCAGGTTCTGCTTTGCACGGCGCCTGCCCAGAGGTTCATCGCGAACCTCGCGGGCGGGCGTGCGTCTTTCGGGGCCTTGTAACCAGAGACATTCGTCCGTTTACGGATGGATATCGCGTCTGAACCCGCCACCCCCGTCTCGTGGTGCCGGGTTCCTTATCCGGGATTTCCCGGATGGAAGCGTATTCGGCGCAGCCGCGTTTATCCCTCCTTTTTGTCCGGCCGCGTCAGAAGCGGCAGAAAAGCAGCCGCCGCAGGATGGTGGAAGAACGCATGGATGGCGGGGCTGCGGAACAGGAAACTGATATGTTTGACATCACTCGCGAAGAAATCGAATGGGGCGGTCGCCCGCTCATCCTTGAAACGGGCAAGATCGCCCGTCAGGCTGACGGCGCTGTGCTGGCCACCTATGGCGAAACAACGGTGCTGGCCACGGTAGTCGGCGAGCGTTCGCCGAAGCCGGGCCTCGACTTCTTCCCCCTGACCGTGAATTACCAGGAAAAAACCTATGCGGCGGGCAAGATTCCCGGTGGCTTCTTCAAGCGCGAAGGCCGCCCGAGCGAAAAGGAAACGCTTGTTTCCCGCCTGATCGACCGTCCGATCCGTCCTCTCTTCATCAAGGGCTTCAAGAACGAGACGCAGGTCATCGCAACCGTTCTCAGCCATGACATGGAAAATGATCCCGATATCGTGGCGATGATTGCGGTCTCCGCCGCTCTCACCATTTCGGGCCTGCCGTTCCTGGGGCCCATCGGCGCGGCGCGCGTCGGCTATTTCGATGGCGAGTACAGGCTCAACCCGCTGATCGACGAAATGCCGGAAACCGCGCTTGATCTCGTCGTCGCCGGCACGACCGATGCCGTGATGATGGTGGAATCGGAAGCGAAGGAACTCTCCGAAGAAGTCATGCTCGGTGCCGTCATGTTCGGCCACAAGGAGTTCCAGCCGGTGATCGACATGATCATCCGCATGGCTGAAAAATGCGCGAAGGAACCGCGCCCGGTGGACGTGAAGGATAATTCCGCCACTGTCTCGAAGGTGCGTGAACTTGTGGGGGCCGATCTGCGCGCCGCCTATCAGATCAAGGAAAAAGCGAAGCGTCACGAAGCGATCGCGCAGGCGAAGGACAAGGTCAAGGCGGCGCTCTGCAACCCTGACGACGAAAACGCCCTCCCCGAAAATGAAGTCGGTGGCATCTTCAAGGAAATCGAGAGCGACATCGTTCGCAACTCGATCCTTGATACCAAGACCCGTATCGACGGCCGCGATCTCGAAACCGTCCGTCCGATTGTCTCTGAAGTGGGTGTGCTGCCGCGCACGCATGGTTCCGCGCTCTTCACGCGTGGCGAGACGCAGGCTCTTGTGGTGGCAACGCTCGGCACGGGCGATGACGAACAGTTCATCGACGCGCTGGAAGGCACCTACAAGGAAAACTTCCTGCTGCACTACAACTTCCCGCCCTTCTC
>JBAYOU010000391.1:0-2668 GCA_041678065.1 Parvibaculum sp.
CGCAAAGTCCATGCAGCTCATTCACCGCCGCGATGGTTTTCGTGCTGCGCCTGACAGCGTCAACAAGATGCATGCGCTGGTGGAAGAGGGGAAGATGCAGTTCCATCTCGGCCAGATCACGGCATTGCATGGCGATAATGGCCAGCTCACCGGCGTGACCGCGAAGGGCAATGACGGCAAGGATTATGAGATTGAGTGCGACACGTTGCTGCCCTTCTTCGGTCTGACGATGAAGCTCGGCCCGGTTGCGAATTGGGGCCTCAACCTTCATGAGAATCTGATTGCCGTTGATACGGAGAAGTTTCAGACAAGCGAGCCCGGCATTTACGCAATTGGCGACATCAACACCTATCCGGGCAAGCTGAAGCTCATTCTCTCGGGCTTCCATGAAGCCGCGCTGATGGCGCAGGCCGCATTCAAATATGCAAATCCCGGCGCGAAGGTCACATTCCAGTACACGACGTCTTCGACGAGCCTGCAGAAGAAACTCGGCGTCGCCTGATCGCTTCATAATCACAAGCTGGACAAGCCCTCCTTCTCCCTGCCACTTTGGGCAGAAAGCAGGAGGGCTTTTTCGTGCGCCGCATTTCATTTCTCATCATCCTCCTCACAACCCTCTCGATGAGCGCTCCGGTTCTTGCCGAATCGATAAGTGCTACGCGCAGTGATCTTTATTTCGGTCTTGATCTCGCGGGCGGCGGCGCGGTGGATGAAGAGGCCTGGGCGGATTTTCTCGGCGAGGTCGTGACGCCGCGTTTCCCGGATGGCTTCACGGTGATTGATGCTTATGGGCAATGGCGTGACCCTGCCGTTGCGAATGCGCCGATCATACGTGAAAAAACCAAGCTGATCGTGATCGTGCGACCGGCGTCGGCGGAAGCGGATGCAGCAATTGCGGAGATAAAGACGATATATAAAAAACGCTTCGGGCAGATATCTGTCTTTCATACAGATGCGTCGGTAGAAATCGTGGAGTAGAGTTCTTCCATGTTTGCGCTTTCTGCTCCCATCGGAAAATCATTCGAGATCTGGCCCGGCAAGATCATCTTTGCGGCGGAAGGTGCTGGCGCGCCTGAGGCGCTGGATGCGGCGACGGATATGGCGCGCGCGCTGTGTCGTGCCGTGATCGAGGATGCGGAGTTGCTGGCAAGCGGTGGTAGCGTGCTGCCGCGCGGTCAGGCCGGGCGTCATGCGGCGGAAGTTGCAGCACTTTTCTGCGAGATGCGGGGGGTGGAGTTACCCCCTGTTGTTGCGGCCCTTCCCGGTGCGGTTTGCGATGTCGTGCTGGAAGTGATGCGCGAAGCGGCAGACCGTGCGGGCGGCGCCGATTTCATTGCGGTGTCGCTTGGTGAAGCGGTGGCGATTCACAAGGTTGGCCATAGCCTATTGCCTGTGAATAGCAGTTTGCCGCCCATGTCAGGCGAGTTTCTGCGTGCGCTTGGTCCCGGTGTTCCGGGTGGTGCAGCTTTGGGCGGCGTTCACTCCACCGTGCCGACACGCGGCGCGATTGATCTTGTGGCGACCTTCTCCAGAAATGCCGCGATGGCTGGTTTTGCGGCAGCGATGATTGCGGATTCCTCTGCCGATTGTTTCACGCCGCCTGCGGGCGTGCTGCCGCGTGACCGGCTTTATGCGGCTGCCTGGGGCGGAAGGCGGGTTGCGGCGGCTTGCGGCGTGGTCGAGCCGGAAATCGTCTGGGATGCCTTGTCTGCCTCGGTTCGGCAGGCGGCAGCCTTGCGCGACAGGCGGCTTCTTTCCGCCGCCGCGCTCGGCTTCAAGGGACGCGGGCGCATTCTCGGCGCGATTGATGGCGACAGGCTTTTGCGCTTCGGTGTTTCGGAGTGGCGCTAGTGCCAGCGCGGGGGCATACTTCCTGAAAATATAATAAGAGGAGGGAGGCTCATGGGACTTTACGAGCGTTATGTCGTGCCGCATGTCATCAATTGCGCCTGCGGGACAAAGCCGATCCGTTATCAGCGCAAGAAGACAGTGCCGATGGCGGAAGGAACGGTGCTTGAGATTGGCATCGGCACGGGCCTCAATCTTCCTTATTACGATCCGACGAAAGTAACAAAGGTGATCGGCCTCGACCCTTCCGAGGAATCGTGGAAGCTCGCGGGTGAGCGCGCGGAGGGGCTTTCCTTTCCGGTGGAGTTCATCGGCCTGCCGGGGGAGCAGATCCCGCTGGATGACAAGAGCGTCGATACGGTGCTTTGCACCTTCAGCCTTTGCACCATTCCCGATCCTGTGAAGGCGCTTGAGGGCATGAAACGTGTGCTGAAGCCGGGTGGCAAGCTCATCTTCTGTGAGCATGGTGCCGCGCCGGATGAAAAGGTGAAGCGCTGGCAGGACAGGGTAAACCCGGTCTGGAAGGTGTTGTTTGGCGGCTGCAATCTCAACCGCGACATGCCTTCCATCATCCAGAAGGGCGGGTTCCGTATCACCGACCTTCAGACCATGTATCTGCCTTCTACGCCGCGCATTGCGGGGTTCAATTATTGGGGCACGGCCGAAGTCTGAATCTGAAGCAGGGGCTTGACCTGATAGCGGGGACTAAATAGAACAAATAGTGAACATGTATTTGGGAAGCCGTGGACAGAAACGCCCTCATTGCCGATCTCCGGATGCGCATTGCCGGGAAAGAGGCTGCTCCCTCTCCGCTTATTTC
>JBAYOU010000392.1:0-2658 GCA_041678065.1 Parvibaculum sp.
CCGATACAGCCTAAACAATGGGCAAGAACTCACTGAAACCGCTCCAAGTTACGGGACAAACCATGCTCGGACCGCTCAATCACGTCGCCATCGCCGTACCCGACATCAAAGCAGCGGCGGAAACCTACCGCAAGAAGTTCAACGCGAAAGTATCGGAAGCCGTGCCGCAGCCGGATCACGGCGTGACCACTGTTTTCGTCGATCTCGGCAACACCAAGATCGAGTTGCTGGAACCGCTGGGCGAGGATTCGCCAATTGCCGGTTTCCTCGCAAAGAACCCGAAGGGCGGCATTCACCACATTTGCATCGAGGTCGAAGACATCGACGCTGCATGTGAGAAGATGAACGCTGAAGGCGTTACCATTACGGGCACAGGCAAGCCGAAGATCGGCGCGCATGGCAAGCCGGTTGTTTTTCTGCATCCGAAAGATCTGAACGGCACGCTCGTAGAGCTTGAGCAGGCCTGAGTTTCATGGACCCAATTGCCGGGATAGCGATCTACTTCATCGTCTGGTGGCTCACGCTTTTTGCGGTTCTGCCCTGGGGCATCCGTTCCCAGCATGAGAGCGAACAAGGGGTCGCCCCCGGCACAGAACCCGGCGCGCCGGTTCGGACTGGATTGCTGATCAAGATGGGCGTGACGACTGTTATCGCCGCCTGCATCTGGCTCTTCATCTATTGGCTGCAGGTGGCAAATCCCATCGCCTATGAAGACATCCCCTTCATGCCGGAGTTCGGCTCGAAGTATTGAGGGGTCCCGCTTTTCTTCTCGTGTATCTCTGCCGGGCCAAGAGCAAAAAAAAGCAAGGTCCGCTTTCGCGGCCTTGCTGTCTTAGTGTTCCCTCGTATCGCGCCCTCGCCATCATTTCAGATGGTCAAGGTCGGCGTTCCCTCCCTGGACTTGGGCTGCGCCATAAGCGCTTTCTTCCTTTTTGTTGATCAAATGATAACGAGCCTGCGGCGAGGTGTCACGCCTGATTCCGCACTACGCGAAATTTTTGCGATGTTTATGGCGTGCCTCACGCAATGTTCAGAGAGCGCGGCACCTGAAACTATTGGCATCATTGCAAGGCGAGTTTCATCGTGAAGGCGATTGCGATGATCACCACAGCTGCATTGAGATCGCGGAAGCGGCCTGAGAGCAGTTTGATCGCCGTATAGGAAATAACGCCAAGACCAATCCCGCTCGCAATGGAGAAGGTGAGGGGAATGGCCATAGCCGTCACCACGGCGGGTATGCTCTCCGTGATGTCATCCCATGACATATCCGCAAGGCCGCGTGCCATCAGGCACGCAATGAACACGAGTGCGGGTGCAGTGGCATAGGCCGGAACGGTGGCTGCAAGCGGCGCGAGGAAAAGACTGAGAAGAAATAGCACACCCGCCGTCGCCGCCATCAGTCCCGTTCGCCCGCCCGTCTCGATGCCTGCTGTGCTTTCGATGTAGCTGGTGGTGGTGGAAGTGCCGAGCATCGCGCCTATAGCGGTCGAAGAAGAATCCGCCACCGTCGCACGCCGCAGCCGCGGCAGTTTTCCTTCTGCATCCAGCATCCCAGCGCGCTGGCCGACGCTTACAAGTGTGCCCGTGGTGTCGAGCAGATCGACCAGCAGAAATACGAAAACAATGGTGACGATGCCCATCTCGAAGGCACCGCGCACATCCATCTGAAGAAAACTCGGTGCGAGGGAGGGGGGCGTGTCCGCCACACCCTGAAGTGGTTGCAGGCCGAGCACCACCGCTATCGCCGTCACGCCGAGGATCGTCACCATGATCGCTCCGGGTACGCGCCGGTGATAAAGCGCGATCAAAACAACGAAGCCCGCCATTGCGAGCAGCGCACTCGATGCTCCGAGATTGCCGAGCGTTACAAGCGTGACGGGGTGGTCGGCAACAATGCCTGCATTCTGAAGACCGATCAGCGCAAGAAAGAAACCGATGCCTGCGCCAATGCCATATTTCAATGAGCGCGGAATGGAATTGACGAGCTTTTCGCGGAGCGGCGAAAGCGACAGAGCAAGAAACAACAGGCCTGAAATAAAGACGCAGCCAAGCGCAAGCCGCCAGTCACCGCCAAATTGCGGTACGACCGTATAGGCGAAATAGGCATTGAGCCCCATGCCCGGGGCCAACGCGACCGGATAGTTCGCAAAAAGTCCCATGATGAGCGAGCCGATAGAAGCCGCCAGACAGGTCGCCACAAAGGCCGCGCCGAAATCCATTCCCGCATCGGCTAGGATCGAGGGGTTCACGAAAATGATATAGGCCATTGTGAGAAACGTCGTCACACCCGCCAATATCTCGGTACGGATCGTCGTCCCGTTCGTCTCAAGTGAGAACAGGCGTTCGAGAAGCTTACCGCTCCTGCCTTCCATCTTCGTCCCCCAGGTTGCATTTCCCCGCGATACGGAAACAATTCATTAAAGCCGATGCGTGCAGGATGAAAGCATGATGAAGCGCCTGTCCATCCTTCTGTTGCTGTGCCTTGCGCCCGCCGCTCATGCGGAGGCGGGGTATGCGGAGGCTGGGTTTGCGGGGGATGGTGCGCCGCTGGTCATCAGCGTTTCCGAGAGGGATTGCCGCCATATCTCCGCCCACCTGCCCGGCGCGGCCGACTATGTACCCGGCACCACGGCGGACGGGCGTACGGTCGCGCCCGCC
>JBAYOU010000393.1:0-2650 GCA_041678065.1 Parvibaculum sp.
GCGCTACCGCGAGACGCTACCCAATGGCGTTTCCTATTTCACGCTTGACCGTATGCGTGACAGTGCGGGCGACAATACGGGCATTTATCATGTGCCCGAAGGCCATTACTTCATGATGGGCGATAACCGCGACAATTCGAGCGACAGTCGCGTTGCGGAGTCCGTGGGCTATGTGCCTTTTGAAAATCTGATTGGCCGGGCGGAGATCACCTTCTTCTCGGTGGATGGAAGCGCCGCGCTTTGGCAAATCTGGAAGTGGCCTTCTGCCATACGCTGGGAACGACTTGGCAAATGGGTCGAGTGAGCGCCTCTCTTCAAAAGCGGTTGGGCCATGAGTTTGCCGATACGAGTCTTCTCGTTCGCGCGCTGACGCATCCAAGTGCGGGGTCGGGAAATTACCAGCGTTTCGAGTTTCTGGGCGACCGGGCTCTGGGGTTGGTTATTGCGCGCTGGCTGCTTGAACTTTTTCCGCAGGCGGATGAAGGGGAGTTGGCCATTCGCTACAACGCATTGGTGCGCAAGGAAGCCTGTGCGGATGTTGCCGAACGGATCGGCCTTGGCGAACACGTCATCATGGGTGGTGGCGAGGAAAAGGCTGGCGGGCGAAAGAAGCCCGCCATTCTTGGCGATGTATGTGAGGCGGTTATCGCGGCGCTCTATCTCGATGGTGGACTTGATGTGGCGCGCGCTTTCATCGAAGCGGAATGGGTGCATCTCGTCGAGAAATCCGGCAAGGTGCAGCAGGATGCGAAGACCGCCCTTCAGGAATGGGCGCAGGCGCGCGGGCATTCTGTGCCGTGCTATAGTCTGACAGGCCGCACAGGACCGGACCATGCGCCTGAGTTCACCGTCGAGGTGCAAGCCGGTAAGGAAGCGCCCTTAAGGGCCAAAGGAAGTTCCAAGAGGCAGGCCGAGCAGGCTGCTGCACAGGCTATGCTGGAAAAGCTTGGTGTGTGGTCATAGTGAAATCAGACAATCAGTGAAAGAGTATCAAAGCGGACATGGTGGACACAGAAAAGCAGGAGCATGAGCAGGGCGCAGGCGAGACCCGTTGCGGCTTTGTCGCCATTATTGGCGCGCCGAATGCGGGTAAATCGACGCTGCTCAACCAGCTTGTCGGCTCCAAGGTCGCCATCGTCACGCACAAGGTGCAGACGACGCGTGCGCGCATTCGCGGCATTGCGATGGAAGGCAACACGCAGATCGTATTTGTGGACACACCCGGTATTTTTAAGCCCAAGCGGCGGCTCGACAAGGCGATGGTCGAAGCGGCATGGGGCGGTGCGGGTGATGCCGATGTGGTGCTTCTTCTGGTCGATGCCGAGTATGAGCGCGCGGATGATGTAGAGCGGATTATCGAAGGGCTGAAAACGCAGAACCGCAAAGCCGTTCTGGTCCTCAACAAGGTGGATACCGCAAAGCGCGAGAAGCTGCTGAAGCTCGCGGCGCGGCTCAATGAGACAGAGCTTTTCGAGCGCACCTTCATGATCTCGGCGCTGACAGGAAGCGGTGTTGATGATCTACGTCGTTTTCTTGCAGGTGAGATGCCGGCCGGGCCGTGGCACTATCCGGAAGATCAGGCGGCGGATGTGCCGCTGCGATCTCTTGCGGCGGAGGTCACGCGCGAAAAGCTGTTTCTGCGGCTACACGATGAGCTTCCTTATTCGCTCACAGTGGAAACGGAGGAGTGGGAAAACCGGAAGGATGGCTCTGTCCGCATTGCGCAGGTGATTTTTCTTGAGCGCGAAAGCCAGAAGAAAATCGCGCTCGGCAAGGGCGGGCAGACGATCAAGAAGGTGGGGCAACTGGCGCGTGAGGAACTCGAAGAGATGCTCGGTTGCCGGGTGCATCTGTTCCTTTTTGTGAAGGTGCGCGAGAACTGGTCTGATGATCGCGAACGCTATCGCGAGATGGGCCTCGATTTCCCCGATAAATGAAGCGCTATTTTTGTCGCTTGATGAACTGGGAATGTTCGAAGGCGAGAATAATGAAGAGCGACACGAGCAGCGGAACAATCAGATAGAAGAGGCGGAACACGATGAGTGCCGCGAGCACGTCTGCCGGATCGAGGCCCGGAAGTCCTGCCAGGAAGACGATTTCCAATACGCCAAGGCCGCCGGGCGCGTGAGAGAGAAGGGCTATGGAGAAAGAGGCGAGGAAGATGCCGAGCACCACGATAAAGCCGGGATTACCTTCGACCGGTAGCGCGAAATAGAGAATACCGGCAGCGCCGATCAGTTCCAGCGGGCCGATAGTGAGCTGTCGCCACACAATCGGCAAGCGTGGGTAAACCAGTTCGAAAGACCCGATGCGCAGCGGCTGAAAGTGAAGCCAGCTACCAATCACATAGAGCGCCACCAAAATCAGCAGCAGAACGCCTATTCCCCTCAGCACATCGGACGAGATGTCGTCAAAGAGCAGGGTGAATGGTTCCGGCATGGTGACGAGCACCAGACCACCGAGAAGCACCGTGCCGAGCGCGAAGGTGAAGGAACAGAGCGCAACAAGCACACCGATCTCGCCATTGCCAAGGCCTTGCGAGGTATAGGCGCGATACCGGACGAAGGCGCCTGAAAAGACGGAAGCGCCGATATTGTGTGCCAGCGCATAGGTGGTGAAAGAGGTGGTAGCGACAAAGCTCCAGGGGAGC
>JBAYOU010000394.1:0-2641 GCA_041678065.1 Parvibaculum sp.
ACTGCGCAGACGCATATTGAGGATTGCTTCCGCCTGATTGTCCGTCAGCTTGAAACGCTTGATGAGGGCGGGTTTGGGCTCATCCTCCTCGCGGATGATGCGGATCACTTCATCAAGGTTGAGGTAGGCCTTGAGATAGCCCTCCAGCACCTCCAGCCGCTTCGCAATCTTGTCGAGGCGGAAGTTCGAGCGGCGCACCAGCACATTCTTGCGATGCTCAAGCCAGGCAAGCAGCGCCTCGCGCAGCGACATGACGCCCGGCACCTGCCCCGCTGAAAGCACGTTCAGGTTCAGCGGGAAGCGGTTTTCAAGCTCGGTCGTGCGGAAGAGCGATTCCATCAGATGTTCAGGCTCAACCGTCTTCGCCTTTGGCACGAGAACAAGGCGGATTTCTTCCGCGCTCTCATCGCGCACATCTTCAAGCAGCGGCAGCTTTTTCGCCTGTAGTAGTTCTGCGATTTTTTCGATCAGCTTTGATTTCTGAACCTGATAGGGGATTTCGGTGACGACGATCTGCCACAGGCCGCGCGGCAGTTCCTCCATCTCCCAACGTGCTCGCACGCGAAAGCCGCCACGCCCTGTTTCATAGGCTTCCACAATCGAAGCGCGCGGCTCGATAATGATGCCGCCTGTCGGGAAGTCTGGTCCCTTTACAAAATCAACGAGCTTTTCCGTACGCGCATTCGGATGCTTGATGAGATGAAGCGCCGCATCGCAAAGCTCTGCCGCATTGTGCGGCGGAATGCTTGTTGCCATGCCAACCGCAATACCAGCCGCGCCATTGGCGAGGAGTTGCGGGAACGCGCCGGGCAGCACCACCGGCTCTTCATCCTCGCCATCATAGGTCTCGCGGAAATCAACCGTATCTTCGTCGAGCCCATCGAGAAGAAGGGCGGCAACCTGTGTCAGCCGCGCTTCGGTGTAACGCATGGCCGCCGCATTATCACCGTCCACATTGCCGAAATTGCCTTGACCATCCACCAGCGGATAGCGGACCGAGAAGTCCTGTGCGAGGCGCACCAGCGCATCATAAACCGACTGGTCACCATGCGGGTGATAGCGACCAATGACATCACCCACCACGCGCGCCGACTTCTTGAACCCCTGCCCCGGCTCCAGTCTGAGCTGCCGCATGGCAAAGAGCACACGGCGATGCACCGGCTTCAGCCCGTCACGCACATCCGGCAGCGCCCGGTGCATGATGGTAGAAAGCGCATAAGCAAGATAACGCTCCTCCAGCGCCTCGCGCAGATTGATCTCATGGTCGGGCTCGGGCGGCGTTATGATTTTGGTCATCTCTTTACTTCTCTAGGACTCGTAGCAGTGCGGGCACACTCTGATACCGCCCGTTCTGGATTGCTTCGGCCCTTCGGGCCTCGCAATGACGATGAATATACCAGCGATTCGGCGCTCACCCCGCTTGGGCAGCGATCTTCTCCATGAGCCTTATCCGCGCATCGGGCAGGTGCCGCTCATGCGCAGCAAACAAGTGCCTGTCAAGGAAATGCCCTGTGAGGCGCAGTCCTTCAGCTACATCCGCGAGCGATGCTTCGCCCGCCTGTGTGCCCACAAGGAAGGATGGCAACCGAAAGAGCCGATCCTTGTAAGGCTCGCCCGCCCCGCGGCTCACTGCGCTGCCGCTTTTGGGCGAGACATAGAAGAGGTCGTCCCGGGAGCCCGTAGCCGCACAGCGTGTGAGGTCCAGTCCGAAGCCAAGCTCCTGTAGTAGCCCGAGCTCCCAACGCACGAAGATCGCTGGCCAGACTTCCGGGTCGAGCATCGTTTCCAGCAGCACCTCATAGCCGTCATAAAGCGCCGGATGCGCCTCCCGCTCGGGCACGATGCCGCAAACGGCGCTCGCCGCACTGAGCGCGAGCAGCGCCAGCGGGTCATCCATGAGAAGTCCCGCCAGCGGCCTCACAAGTTCCACCTGATAGGTGCCCAGATGTTCCGTCAGGCGCGCGCGCCAATGGGCGGAGAGCTTGTTCCCCGGCTGGAGCACGCTGCGCAGCCGCCGCCCCGCGCCACCATGCACGAGCCCCAGATAGCGCCCCTGCTCCCGAGTGAACAATTCGAGGATAGCGCCTGTTTCGCCATAAGGGCGTGCCGACAACACAATCCCTTTGTCTCGCCAGTCCATATTCGTTCCTGTTCGCCTCTCGTCTTATAGCGCCCTTCGGCACGCATGGCGACGGAACGCGATTGTGATTCCGGCCCTTGCGGATTCGGGTTGGCGCAGTGGCCTCCGGCGTGTAAACCACCGAAAGCGAACCTTACCCGGAAGCATTATGTGGGCACGGTACAAGCATTATGTCTGGCCGGTGATCGGACTTGCTGCGGTCGCCTTTTCAGCATGGCTTCTTTTTTACGAGATTCGTCACCTCTCTTTTGAAGATGTGTCGGAAAGCCTCGCTGCCATCCCGCTGCATCGCTGGCTCCTTGCTAGTGCGTCAACCGTGCTCGCCTATATGGCATTGGCGGAATATGACCGCCTCGCACTGAACCATCTCGGGCGCTCGCTCCCCTGGAGCTTTGTCGCTACCACCTCTTTCACCACCTATGCGCTGGCACACAATATCGGCGCTTCCGTCTTTTCAGGCGCCTTCGTCCGGTATCGCGCCTATACCTCGCAAGGCCTTGG
>JBAYOU010000395.1:0-2640 GCA_041678065.1 Parvibaculum sp.
GCGCCGAGAAGATTGCGGAGAACTGGTCGAAGATCACCGACTTCTCGAATGCCACCCCCTTCCATATGGGCGGCGAGCAAACCGGCAAGTTCTTCAAGCTCGCTTCGGGCGGCAAGTAAGCCTCCGGCGCAGAGCCAGAAAATTGAAAGGGAGCCCATGCGGCTCCCTTTTTTTATCCGTTTTTCTCAAAAGAAAACGGGCACCGGATTTCTCCGATGCCCGCTTTTCGTGACTATCTCTGCCACTCAGAGCCCGAGCACAGCCTTCGCCATGATGTTGCGCTGGACCTCGTTCGAGCCCGCATAGATCGACGCCTTGCGGAGTGAGAAGTAGTAAGGAGCAGCGGTGAAAGCACCTTCCGGGCCAACTTCCGGCTCGTTCGTCTCGACAAGGCCGTTCTCGATGGTCGGCTGCGCATAGTCGCCCAGCACTTCCACCATGAATTGCGAGACTTCCTGCTGAAGCTCCGTACCACGGCATTTCAACAGCGAGCTTTCCGGACCGACATTGCCGCCGATGGAAAGCGCGGAGAAGATGCGCAGTTCTGTGAACTCCATCGCCGTGATCTGGGTGCGGATATCGGCGTAACGCGCCTTGAAGCCCGGCGTTTCCGAGAGAGGCTGACCATTAATGATGATCTCCTTCGCCATATCCCGCACTTCATCAAGCGCGCTGTAGAGCCCCGGCGAATAGGGATTACCGCGTTCGAATTCGAGCAGGTATTTGGCGTAGGTCCACCCCTTGTTCACCTCACCGATCAGGTTTTCCTTCGGCACTTTCACATCTTCAAAGAAGACCTGATTGACCTCCTGATTTGGTGCCGGTGTGCCATCGAGGCAGATGATCGGATCGACGGTAATGCCCGGCGTCTTCATGTCTATCAGCAGAAAGGAAATCCCCTCCTGCGGCTTGCCCTCATTCGACGTGCGGACGAGACAGAAAATCCAGTCCGCCCACTGAGCAACCGAGGTCCAGATCTTTGAGCCATTGACGAGGAAATGGTCGCCCTTGTCCTCTGCCTTGGTCTTCAAGGAAGCCAGATCCGAGCCCGAACCCGGCTCTGAATAGCCTTGGCACCAGAGCACATTCGTCTCGAGAATATCGGGCAGGAAGCGCTTTTTCTGCTCCGGCGTACCGAATTTCATGATGACAGGTGCCACCATCGTCGGGCCGAAGGGAATGGTGTGCGGTACACCAGCACGGCCCATTTCCACGTTGAAGATATATTTCTGAGACTGGGTGAAGCCCGGCCCGCCATATTCCTCAGGCCAGTTCGGCGCAAGCCAACCCTTTTTCGCGAGCGACTTCTGCCACTGAATATGGGCTTCCTTGGTGATGTAGCCATGCTTCGAACGGGCATGCAGCCGACGCATTTCCGGCGTGTAATGCTCTTCGATGAACTGGCGAACTTCCTGCCGGAAAGCCTCGTCTTCCTTGCTGAATGCGAGATCCATAGTCAATTTTCCGTTCTTAGCCGCTATCGGCCCGACAAAGAATTACTCGACCTTGTCGAGGAACTGGAGAGAAGGCGCACCGCCGAGAACGGCTCCGAGCGCGGGGCCAGCGGCGCGGAAATAGTCCGTCTTGCCATGCGCATCGAGATCGGCCTGCGTGGCGTACTGCTCCATGACGATGTAGGTGGACGGCTCCGACTTCGACTTGAAGAAATCGTACTGGAGGCAGCCCTTCTCGTTCGCCTTCACCTTTTCGCGCAGATCGCCAAAGACCTTCTCAAATTCTGCTTCCTTGCCAGGCTGAACCGGCAGGGTGGCTACGATTCCGATGATGCTCATCTTCCACTCCCATGTTGCTGGGCAGATGCCCCTGTTTTCTGATTGCGGGGAACTTTAGGGGCAAAGCGGACGCGCATCAATGCGCGCCCTGCCCCATTCTGTTCGCCGCCAGCCCTTCTGCTGTTCAGTTTCGGACAGGTGGTCAGCCGCTTACTGGCCCTTGTAGCTTGGTGGCCGCTTCTCGAAGAAGGCATCCAGCGCTTCCATATGGTCTTCCGTATGGTGCGCCAGCGCCTGCATGGAGGCGGAGAGTTCCATGATCGTATCGAAATTGGTGAGCATGCCCTGGCGGAGAAGCTGTTTTGTCATGCGCAGTACATCCGGCGCCTGATTGCAGATCTTTGCTGCAACAGCGCGTGCCCTGTCCATCAGATCCGCAGCCGGCACGACTTCGGAGACGAGGCCCCATTCGCGGGCAGTCGCTGCATCAATCGTGTCGCCCGTGTAGAGCAGTTCGGACGCACGCGCCATGCCGATGATGCGCGGCAGCAGCCATGCCCCGCCGTCGCCCGGAATCAGGCCGATCTTGAGAAAGGTCGCGCCGAAAATAGCGGTGTCCGCAGCAATGCGCGTATCGGCAAGGCAGGCCACGTCATTGCCAAGACCGATCGCCGGGCCGTTAACGGCTGCAATGACCGGTACCTCGATGCCCCAAACGGATTTCACGATGCGGTGGATACCATTGCGGTAGCGTTCCCGAATATGGACACCGGGGCCGCCAAAACCGTCCCCGCCCTCACGCATGGCCTTCACATTGCCGCCCGCGGAGAAGGCTTTTCCGGCACCAGTCAGAATCACGCAGCGGACCTCGCGGTCAGCATTGATCCGGGCCGCTGCCGCCGAGAAA
>JBAYOU010000396.1:0-2638 GCA_041678065.1 Parvibaculum sp.
AAGCGGCGCGATGCCTCTTCGAGATACCAGACGAGATGTTTACGCGCGACGCGGATGCCGAGACCTTCGCCGTAGTGATCGATCATGTCGCGATAATGCTCGGCGACGATCGTGCCCTGCTCGCTCCATGATGGTGCGGGAAGCTTGTTACCTGTCTTCAGGAAGTGTGCGACCTGCGCGAGGAACCAGGGCCGGCCCTGCGCGCCGCGGCCGACCATCACTGCGTCGGCACTGGATGCTTCAAGGATCGCGCGTGCATCTTCCTCGCTGGTCACATCGCCATTCGCAACCACGGGGATGGAGACGGCATTCTTCACTTCGGAGATGAAGGTCCAGTCCGCCCTACCCTTGTAGAACTGACAGCGGGTGCGACCATGCACCGTGACGAGCTTCACGCCTGCCGCTTCTGCGCGGGAGGCCAGTTCCGGCGCGTTGCGGGTGGTATCGTCCCAGCCCGTCCGCATCTTCAGCGTGACAGGAAGGTCAACCGCGCCGACCGTTGCCTCGATAAGCCCCAGCGCGTGATCGAGATCGCGCATGAGAGCCGAGCCCGAAAGGCCGGATGTCACCTGCTTTGCGGGACAGCCCATATTGATGTCGATGATGTCGGCGCCTGCCGCCGCGGCGACCTTGGCACCCTCCGCCATCCAGCGCGCTTCCCGACCGGCAAGCTGGACCGAGAGCGGCGTGAACTCGCCAGCTCCTGCTGCGCGGCGCACCACATCCGGCCGCGCCCTGACCAACTCGTCGCTTGCCACCATTTCAGAAACGACGAGCCCCGCGCCCAGCCGGTGCGCGACCCGACGGAAGGGCAGATCGGTCACCCCCGCCATGGGCGCAAGAAGCACAGGGTTAGGGAGGGTGTGAGGGCCGATGGATATGGTCAAACTATAGGCACCGAACAAGGCTGCACAAATTTTGGACAAAATACTCCGTGCCTAAAGTCTCGGCAAGGTAAATCGCTTGCACTGCGGCATAGAGGGTGCGAAACGAGCGGATATGAAAGTCGCTGCGCTGATCGTGGCGGCCGGTCGCGGCAGCCGTGCCGGGCCGGGCGCGCCCAAGCAATATCGCCTGCTGGGGGGGGTGCCAGTGCTCCGGCGGACCCTTGCGGCCTTCGCCGAACATGCCGAGATTTCCTCTATCCTGACCATTATCCACCCGGATGACGAGGCCGCCTATGGGGAGGCGTCTGCGGGCGCGTCCAAGTTGCTGCCTGCCGCACATGGCGGGGCAACACGGCAGGCATCGGTTCTCGCGGGGCTGGAGGCGCTGGCGGCGCAGGACACTCCGGACCTTGTTCTCATTCACGATGGCGCCCGGCCCTTTGTAAGCGCGCGGCTGATTTCGGACTGTATTGCGGCGCTGAATAGGCATGAAGGCGCATTGGCGGCCCTCGCCATGACCGATACGGTCCGGCGCGGACAGGACGGCATGGCGGGTGAAACCATTCCGCGCGACGGGCTCTGGCGCGCGCAGACGCCGCAGGCCTTTCGCTTCAACGCCATTCTTGCCGCACATCGGCAGGCCGCAGGCGCGGATTACACGGATGATGTGACCGTGGCCGCCGCGGCGGGTATGGAGGTTGCGCTTGTCGAGGGGGATGAGGACAATTTCAAGATCACCAATGCGGCAGATATTGACCGGGCAGAACGGATGCTGATGCAGGGCGGCGAAATGCGAACAGGCATGGGCTATGACGTGCATCGCTTCGGGCCGGGCGATCATGTCTGGCTCTGCGGCGTGCAGATACCGCATGAGGCCGGGCTTGTCGGCCATTCAGATGCTGACGCCGGGCTGCACGCCCTGACGGACGCCATTCTCGGGGCGCTTGGCGCGGGCGATATTGGGCAGCATTTTCCGCCCAGCGATCCGCAATGGAAAGGTGCCGCTTCCGACATGTTTCTTGCTCATGCGGCGGGGCTGGCCTCCAAGGCGGGCGCGACAATTTCCAATGTCGATGTAACGCTGATCCTTGAATCGCCAAAAATATCTCCGCATACGGAAAAAATGCGTGAGCGTATCTCGGATATTCTGGGTATCGCCAAAGAGCGCGTCAGCATAAAGGCAACCACCACCGAAAAGCTGGGCTTCACTGGCCGGCGAGAAGGTGTTGCGGCACAGGCTATTGCAACGCTTCGCTTCCGGTGACGTGATGATACGCTTCACCGCTCTGCCGCCAACCCTTCCTCTCTATTCCCCCGCTGCGCTTGCGGCAACATGGTTCGGCTCGGGCCTTCTTCGCCCTGCGCCGGGCACATGGGGGACACTTGCCGCCCTTCCATTCGCCTTTGCAATCGAATGGGCCGGTGGCCCGTTTATTCTCGCGCTGGCGGCACTTCTTGTTTTCACCGTGGGGGTCTGGGCAGCAGGACATTACTGCGTTGCGGCAGAAAAGGATGATGCGCCCGAAATCGTGATTGATGAAGTAGCGGCTGTCTGGCTCGTCGTCGCTGCCCTGCCCGCCACAGTGGCGGGGCTCATTGCCGCGTTCATTCTCTTCCGCTTTTTCGACATCCTGAAACCCTGGCCGATCCGCCTGGCTGAGCGGCGCTTCAAGGGTGGTTTTGGTGTCATGATTGATGACATGCTTGCCGCTCTTCTGGCGACCCTCACCTATTTTGTTTTCGATATTCTA
>JBAYOU010000397.1:0-2634 GCA_041678065.1 Parvibaculum sp.
AGCGGCGCCACATGCTCGCCCGCCGCCTTCAGCACAATGGCGGCATCGGCCCATCCGGCGCCCGCCCCGCCCTGTGCTTCCGGCACGATGACGCGGGTGAGGCCGTTTGCCTCCACCTCGTCCCAAAGTGCCTTGGGGAAAGCGCCTTCTTCTGCCTTGCGGATCAGCTCGCTTGTCACGCGCTCCGAGAGGAGACCGTTCACGCTGTCGGAAAGGATTGTTCTCAGTTCGTCCATTTCTTCCTCCCTCAGCGCAGGCCAAGACCGCGGGCGATGATGCCGCGCAGGATTTCGCGTGTGCCGCCACGCAGCGAGAAGGACGGCACGGTCTGTGTCAGATAGCCGAGCACCTGCTCATAATCGCTGCCATCGCCGATCATGGGTTCGAGTCCCAACAGATCATGCGCGCGCACCGGCATGTCCTGCTCGAAGATCGCGCCGAGATCCTTCACGACGGATGCTTCAAGCGCGGGGTTCTCGCCCTTTTCCAGCATGCCCGCCACGGAGAGCGACATCTGACGAAGCGTGACGAGATGCGCGACGAGGCGGCCAATCACTTCCGCGCCTTCCGATCCGCCGCGCTTTTCAAGCTCGCGGATCATTTCGACCATCAGCAGAAAGCTTGAGAGATAGCGTTCCGGCCCAGAGCGTTCGAAAGCGAGTTCTGCTGTCACCTGCGCCCAGCCGCTGCCCGGCGAGCCGACCAGCATGTTGTCCGGAACGAACGCATCTTCGAAGACGACTTCGTTGAAATGGGCATTGCCCGCAAGGTCCTTGATCGGGCGGATGGTGATGCCATCCGTGCTCTTCAAATCCACGAGGAACTGCGTCAGCCCGGAATGTTTTGCCTCCGGTGCGAAGTCGGTGCGGAACAGCGCGATCATGTAATGCGCCATATGCGCGCCAGAGGTCCAGAGCTTCGTGCCATTGACCACATAGCCGCCATCCACCTTGTCAGCGCGGGTGCGTGTGGCGGCGAGATCCGAGCCTGAATCCGGTTCCGACATGCCGATGCAGAAATAGCATTCGCCTTCTGCCACGCGGGGCAGGATTTTCTGGCGCTGTTCCTCCGTGCCGAAACGCAGAAGCAGCGGGCCGGACTGACGGTCGCCAATCCAATGCGCACCCACTGGCGCGCCGGCGGCGAGCATTTCTTCCAGCATCACATAGCGGTCGAAGAAGCTGCGCTCATGGCCGCCATACTTCTTCGGCCATGTCATGCCGATCCAGCCCTTTGCGCCCATCTTGCGGCTGAAGGCTTCGTCGGAACCGGACCATGTTTGTGCGCGCGTCACTTTGGGGATGGAAGGCAGTTCCTCGGCGAGGAAGGCGCGTATCTCCTGCCGGAGACCTTCCGTCTCGCCTGGCAGGTCGCAGAGATCGAACCTGAAGGGCAGCATCTTTTTCTCTCCCGGTCTTTTTGATCAGGTGGCGAGCGCGGTCGTCCCGCCGTCAATACGGATATTGAGAGCGTTGATCGCGCTGGAACGCGGGCTTGCGATGAACGCGACCAGATCGGCAATTTCTTCGGGCAGCGGAACATGGCCCGTGAGATTGCCCATGAAGTTTTTCAACACATGCGGCTCGACTTCTTCCCATGTCGTGCCCCAGCCGCGCTCGCGCCCCTGCATGACGAAGCGTTCTTCCACTTCCTTTGTGCGGATGAGGCCGGGCGAGATGAGATTGACGGTGATGCCGCTGCCCGCCAGTTCCTTGGCGAGCGAGATTGTCATCGTCGCCAGCGCGCCTTTGGACGCATAATAATGCGGCATCCGCGCTGCAGGCTCCGTCGAGCCAATGGTGCCGAGCATGATGATGCGGCCCCAGCCCCTCCTTTTCATCTGCCCCATCAGCCCGCGCGTGAGGCGCACGGCGGAGAGCACGTTCTTCTGATAGGCTTCGATCCAGCCTTCCGTTTCAGTGCGGTTCCATGTGCCCGCATCTGCCGTGCCGTAGTTGTTGATGAGAATATCGACCTCACCCGCAGCGACGACGACTTCCGCCGCGCCTTCATCGGTGAGGATATTACCCGTCACCGCTTCCGCGCTGAAGCCCGCCTCGCGGATCGCCGCAGCGACTTCTTCCGTCACCCCCGCGTCAAAACCATGTACGAGCACATGCGCGCCCTCCCTGGCGAGCGCATGCGCGATGGCGCGCCCGGTGCCGCGATAAGCACCGGAGACAAGGACTCGTTTACCGTTCAGTTCCAGATTCATGGCTGGCCGCTATCCGTTTCAGTCGGACGTCTTTCTAGCAGCAAAGAAGCCCTCTGTCCGCGCCCGGAAAAGGGTCCGCCAGATAGCCGGGAGAGATGCAGTGTGACCTTGCGGCAAGGAAGCATTGCAAACGACAAAAAGGCCGAATCCCGCTGCCGCAGCAAAGCGGCAAGCGGGATTCGGCCTTGAGCAGTGGGTTGAGTGGGCGAGCGTTACTTGCGGCGCGCATAGCCGATATTGAGGGCGATCACATCCACCACCCGGGCGATGTGGCTCACAATATCGTCGTCCTTGCGCGTGGGCGTGACAGCGGCAACGGCGGATGCCGCACCGACAACAGCAAGCACAGCTTCGATCCATTGGACGAAGGCGCCGCCGATAAGGCCGCTCAAAAGATACTCCATGTCATTTCCTTTCTG
>JBAYOU010000398.1:0-2618 GCA_041678065.1 Parvibaculum sp.
CCGGTGCCGGATTGTCGCTCGGCCCATTTCGCGTCGTAATCCTTGCCGCCGCGCATCTGGCGGATGAGCGACATCACATGAGCGGCCTTGCCAGGCACGTTCTCATTCAGCCATTCGACGAAAATATCCCGGATTTCGAGGGGCAGGCGGAGGATGACGTAATTGGCATCTGCCGCCCCCGCATAGGCAACGCCGGTAAGAAGCTTCTCGATCTCCATATCGTTCAGTGCGGGGATGATGGGCGCGATCATCGCCCCGGTCGGAATGCCGGCGTCGGAGAGAAGCCGAATCGCCTCCATCCGCCGCGTCGGTGTGGAGGCGCGCGGCTCCAATGCCCGGGCGAGCTTTGCATCAAGCGTTGTCACAGAAAGCGCGACGCGAACGAGATTGCGTTTTGCCAGCGAGGAGAGAATGTCGATATCGCGTACGATCCGCGCTGATTTGGTGAGGATCGTGACCGGATGGTTATAGGCAGACAGCACTTCAAGCAGGCTCCGCGTGATGCGATAGCGCTGCTCGATAGGCTGATAAGGATCTGTGTTTGTGCCCATGGCGATGGGCGCAGGCTTGTAGCCCGGCCTCGCAAGCTCCTTTTCAAGAAGCTGCGCGGCATTGGGCTTGGCGAAGAGCTTGCTTTCGAAATCAAGCCCTGGCGAGAGCCCCATATAGGCATGGGTCGGGCGCGCGAAGCAGTAGGCGCAACCATGCTCGCAGCCGCGATAGGCATTCACCGAACGGTCGAATGGAATGTCGGGTGAGCTGTTGCGCGTGATGATGTTGCGCGCTGCCTCCTCCGTCACCTGCGTCTTGAGCGGAGGCAGGGCGTCGAGCGTGTCCCAACCATCATCAACGAGTTCGCGCGTTTGCGGCTCATAGCGGCCGCTTCTGTTGGTCAGCGCGCCCCGGCCACGGCGGCCGCTCTCGGGCAGAAGAGGCTCGCGGACGCTCGGGGGTACGAGGGCCGCCCCGCGGGCAACGGGGCGAAGGTCCGGGAGCCCGTGCGACCGCTTGGCCGCGCGGGAGCCAACCGGGGAATTGGCATGGGGCGCGGGGTGGCCGGGGGGCGCTGTTTCACGACTCGTCGTCATGAGGTGAGTATAGTCTGGGATGAGAACATAACAAGAACATTTCTGTTCCTTCACCGCGATTGGCGGCAGCGCATGGATCGCTATTATGCGAGCCATGTTGAGCGTCATCATTCCGACCCTGAATGCCGGGGAAACTCTCACACGCACATTGGCACCCCTCGTGTCCGGCGCGGTGAAGGGGCTTGTGCGGGAGGTGATCGTGGTCGATGGCGGCTCCACCGATGAAACGCTGGAAATAGTCGAATCGGCTGGCGCAAAGCTCGTTCGCGTGCCGAAGGGACGCGGTCAGCAACTTGCGACGGGGGCGAAGGCGGCGCGGAGCAACTGGCTGCTTTTCCTCCATGCCGACACCGTGCTGGAGGAAGGCTGGATCAGTGAGGTTCAGATATTCTTTGAGCAGGTCGAAAGCGGGCGCTTCCGGGACGGGGAGATGGCGGCAGCATTTCGCTTTGCACTAGATGATTTCTCGGGCTGGGCGCGGCTGATCGAGCGCATGGTGGCGCTGCGCTGTGCGATCTTCCACCTGCCTTATGGCGATCAGGGGCTGATCGTGCATCGTCGGCTCTATGAAAAACTGGGAGGCTTCCGCGACCTGCCACTGATGGAAGATGTGGATCTGGTGCGGCGTATTCCGCGCCGCCGCCTTCTCATGTTTCGCAGCCAAGCGGTTACAAGCCCCGCGCGGTATATTCGCGATGGCTTCCTCGCGCGCTCGCTGCGCAATCTGACATGCCTCGCGCTTTATTATTTGCGTGTGCCGCCGCGCATCATTGCGCGTGTCTATGGCTGAAGCCCGCCGCCCGTTCATGCCCCTTCATCCCCAACTCGTCATCATGGTTAAACAGCCGCTGATCGGTCGTGCGAAAACACGTCTCGCGCGCGACATCGGTGCGGTGGAAGCGTTGCGTTTCGTTCGCGTCACTGGCGACACGCTCCTGCGCCGTGCCGCGCGTGATCCGCGATGGCGCACGCTCATTGCTGTCACGCCAGATAGCGCCTGCAAGGAAAAAGGTTTCTGGCCAGCCTATATTCCGCGCATTGCGCAAGGGGCGGGCGATCTTGGCGCTCGTATGGGACGCATCTTCAAAACGCTGCCGCAGGGCCCGGCCATCATTATCGGATCCGATATTCCCGATATCACAAGACGCCACATCGCCGAAGGCTTTGCGGCGCTGCGTGTGCATGACACTGTGCTCGGCCCCGCAGCGGATGGCGGCTACTGGCTCATCGGCATGAAGCGCCGTCCGCGCATCGCGGATATTTTCGAGCGTGTGCGCTGGTCGAGTGAGCATGCAATGGAAGATACGATGAAGAACATCACGGTGCAGGGCATGAGTTGCGCTCTGCTGGAAACACTCGCCGATATCGATACCGGTGCGGACCTCGCAGCATGGCGGAGGCGGGCATGAGTGATCTTGACCCCTTCAAGGTCTTTCTCGATCTGCAACTTGCATTGCCGCGCAACGGACCGGGCAGCCGCGCGGCGACGGAGGCCGCCTTCGCGCTTCTGCCGCCACTCCCTGCATCGCC
>JBAYOU010000399.1:0-2615 GCA_041678065.1 Parvibaculum sp.
CTCTTAATCAGCGGGTCCCAGGTTCGAGTCCTGGTGCGCCCACCAAAATCCCGAGAAATCTAAAAATAAATTTTGACGCACAAGGCTGGTCAAGGCGATTTCGGCTGATCGTTTTGTGGTTGGCAGGCTGGTATTTCATCCGCATGTGTTCGCCACGCTTCTGACCAGTCGTCGCCACTATGTCCGATGCCGGGCATGATCCTCAGCGTGGCGCAGCCTTCTTCATCGAGCTTTGAAATGATGGCCTGATTGATGTCGGGCGGCACGATTGCATCATCGCTTCCGACATAGTGGATTTGTGGCAGGCGATCCAGCGCCGCCGCGAAATCAGCCGGATTGAGGCCGTGAAGAGGCGTCACCTTGTGATGTGCGGTGAAGGCTTCCGTGTCGAGCGGGGCAGCAACCGTTTTCAGCCAGGCAATATCGTCCCGCCGCGCAGCGATGAGGGCGGCTACCGCACCCCCGCCAGAATAGCCGACCAGCGCAAGGGTGGTTGCGCCTGCCTTTTGCTTCAGCGTGTCTATGCTTGCAACTAAGGCGGATATGACTGGTTCGCCATAGCGAGCGTCTGTCCACCATGCCCTCGTGCAGTTGCGTGCACTCTCGCCACCCGTGAACTGGCAGGGACGGGCGAGCCAGGCGACAGACGGTGCATCATCTGCGGCGGCAAGGCTAAGCGCTACCGGCTCAAGCGGGGTCGGGTCGGTGGAGGGTGCGCTTCGTGTGCGCCAGGCAAAACCGTCCCCCTCAATATAAATGACAAGCAATGAGGCGTCAGGCGCGGCGCGGAGGCGGGTGTGAATGTCGAAAGTGGCAGTTTCGATCAGAAGCGGCTGAAGCCCGCCCGCCCGTGCGATGTTATCGGCATGTGCCGCGCGTTCTGTTGGCGGCGTAACCGCACACCCGGCTAGGTAAAACGCGATGAGATAAAGAAGGCGGGGGTGAAGGCGCATCTGATCCGCTCAAAAAGAAGCACGGCTCTGAAGTGAACCAGAGCCGTGCTTGCATGTGTAGTGAAACTGGGTCGTAAATGGTGCCTCAGGCACCTGCCGACTGATGGGAACCCTGCCTTCGCGAGCGCGGTTTGCCAGCCATGGGTTTGCCAGCGATGGGTTTACCAGCCGCGGGCTTTCCTGACCTTGCAGCGCCTTCACGCTTCGGGCCACCCTCTCGCTTGGGACCACCTTCACGTTTCGGAGCACCGTTGCGTACCGTTTCGCCGCCTTTCGGCTTGCCGAAATGGCGTCGCTTACCCGGCTGGGCATCGCCGCCATTGTTCTTGCCGCCCTTGCGACGATTGGGACGGCCAGTGTCGGGGCGGGCAGGGGCGTAGGCGGGCACTTCGACCTGCTCGCCCAGCCATTCCGTCGTATCGACAACGGTGAGCGGGCGCTTTGTCAGCCGCTCAATGCTTCTCAGATGGCCGCGCTCTGCTGCATCGCAGAAGGAGACGGCGATGCCGCTGCGACCTGCCCGCGCGGTGCGACCGATGCGGTGAACATAGCTTTCCGGTTCGTTCGGCAGTTCGTAATTGATGACATGGGTGATGTCGGAGACATCAATACCGCGCGCGGCGATGTCGGTTGCCACCAGAACGCGCGCCTTGCCATTGCGGAAATTGTCGAGCGCGCGCTGCCTTGCGCCCTGCGACTTGTTGCCATGGATTGCCACGGCAGCAACGCCGGACTTTTCGAGCTGCTCGCTGACGCGGTTAGCGCAATGTTTCGTCCGTGTGAAGACGATAACGCGGGAAAGGTCGGTGTCGTCCAGAAGTTTGGCAAGAAGTTCGCGCTTGCGCTTTCCATCCACATGGAGAACGCGCTGGTCGATCCGGTCAACGGTAACGACTTCAGGCGTAACTTCCACGCGAACGGGATCGTTCAGAATTTCAGCGGCGAGATGCTCAATGCTTTTCGGCATGGTGGCCGAGAAGAGGAGCGACTGGCGCTCCTTCGGCATGGTGGCGACGATCTTCGTCACGTCACGCACAAAGCCCATATCGAGCATGCGGTCAGCTTCGTCGAGCACGAGCAGCGAAGTGCGGCGCAGATCAACATGCTTCTGGTTCATCAGGTCGAGCAGGCGGCCGGGCGTGGCAACGAGAATATCGACGCCGCCCTGCATAGCACGCACCTGACGGAACTGGTTCACACCGCCGAAAATGGCCGTATGGCGCAGCTTCAGATGGCGACCATAGGTTTCGATGCTCTTTGCGATCTGCACAACGAGTTCGCGTGTCGGTGCGAGGATAAGCGCGCGGGCCTGTTTCGGCTGGCGCTTCTCAAACACCGCTGCAAGCTGCTGCAGGATCGGAAGGGTGAAGGCGGCTGTCTTGCCGGTGCCCGTCTGGGCGAGGCCAAGAAGATCACGGCCATCAAGAAGGGCGGGGATCGACTGAGCCTGAATGGGAGTCGGATGCGTGTAACCCGCGTCGCCAAGGGCGCGGATGAGCGGTTCGGCAACGCCGAGATCCGCGAAAGTCTTTTCAGTCATTTATAAGGTCTGCTCTCAAGTCAACGCCTTGCGCCGGCCACCATGGCCGGTGCTTTAACGCGGGGTCTTGCCGCGTTCCAACGCGCTTGGAATCGGGAAGGGATCGAATTGTTTCGGGATCA
>JBAYOU010000400.1:0-2608 GCA_041678065.1 Parvibaculum sp.
ATCGCGTTCGGGGAAAAGCACCTGCACGCGACCTTCGCCCCAGCCGCCAAAGGCGCGGGCGATGGCTTCGAGATTGGCGCGGAGATTGTCGCGGTCGGATTTTTTCAGTCGCCAGTCGAGCCTTGTACGCGGAAGGCCGAGTGCGTCTTTCTGATCCGACAGCGTGATGCGGCTTGCCGGGTTCGGTTCCTGCTCGCTTGCGCAGCCGACACCGAAGCGCCAGCCTACTTCATCACCCTGCGCGGGTGTGGAGGTGGTGCTGCGTGCAAGTTGCAGGATTTTCGGATTGAGCACAGCGCCCGGATCATTCGGTGCGGCTTCCTCAGCGGAGGTGGCGCTTTCCGCCATGATGGGCCTGCTCGGGGCGAAGGTCAGCACGGTGCCAAGGCGCTTTGTGCGGCGCAGATAGGCATCGCTCATCATCAGGCAGCCGCGCATGACGACATTGCCCGTGTCGCGATTGACGCGAGTGTAATTGCGATACCAGTTCGCCACCAGATCGAGGTCGGAGACGAGAAAGGTCGCTGGCGAGGGCACATGCGGATGCTCCATGAAGAAGCGGCCCACCACATCATTCCGGTTGCCGAGCCCTGCACTTTCCACGCTGTTTGAAAGAAGCAGCACACGCGCATTCTCGATACCGCCACAGGCCAGTACGCAGACACGCGGGCGAACGGTGAAGCTGATGCCGGAAAGTGTGCCCATGCGCAGATGGTCCACTTCCACGCCGTTTTCCGTCGGCACGATTTCCAGGACATTGCTGTTCAGATAGCAGGTGACGTTCTGCGCGTTTTCGATGTCGGGCCGGTATTTCTTCCCGAAGCGCGTGGGTGGGCTGTAGAGGAAGAAGCGCGTCTCCACCTCGTCTCCTGCTAGCGGCATGGGTGTGCCCCCTTCCGCCCATTCCGATGCGTCATCGAAACCGCTGGAGCGGATCTGGCAGACATCAAGGGCACGGGTGTAATAGGGGTCGAGATCGGTTCGGGTGATCGGCCAGCCGGAATAGGGCACCCAGTCGCGCTTTTCGAAGTCGATGGGCTCGAAGGGCCGGCACCAGCCGCCCCAATGGTTCGTTGTGCCGCCGAAATAGCGCAGCCTTGAGCTTGTCAGCGGGTAATTGACCCCTGCCATCTCGCCTTCATAGAGGTCTTGCGTTTCCGCATCGAACTCGAAGCCGCCGCTTTCCAGCAGAGCCACGGAAATGCCCGTTCCGGCGAGTTCACGCGCAATGGAAATGCCTGCAGCGCCTGCGCCAATGATCGCAAGGTCTGTCTCAATGATCGTTCCTTCTGGTAGCTGGCGACCGTCGATGAACATCTGGGCGAATCTCCTGAACGGGTCTCTTTGCTGCTTTTCTTACCCGGATTCTCGTCCGAATTGCGGCAGGGGCGGTGTTTTCGGGGAATGAGGCCCCTTGTCCCCGTTTTCCGCCGGGTTTTGGCGGAACAAGAGGGTGTTTGGGGCTGGACCGGGCAACGCGCTCCATGCGAAGTTTCATGCCAACACGAATTCCTCCCGGCAAGCGCTACCGGGCCTTCTGGCCCTTTCCCAAAAAGATGGCGCATTCCGAGGGCGGACAGCTTTAAAAACAGGAGGTCAGGTCATGAAGGACTATCTTAAATTCTATATCAACGGCCAGTGGGTCGATCCGGTCGAGCCCAAGACTGCCGATGTCATCAACCCGGCCACGGAAGAACCGTTCGCGCGGATCAGCATGGGTTCGGCGAAGGATGTGGACAAAGCGGTAGCGGCGGCGAAGGCAGCCTTCCCGAAGTTCTCCCAGACCTCGAAGCAGGAGCGCATCGAGCTTCTGCAGTCGATCATGGCGGTCTATCAGAAGCGCTACCCGGAAATCGCCGCGGCGATCACCGCTGAAATGGGCGCGCCGAAGGGCCTCTCCGAAAAGGCGCAGGCGGCCATGGGCATTGCGCATTTCAACACAAACCTCGAAATTCTGAAGAGCTACGAATTCGAGCAGGACAAGGGCACAACCCGCATCGTACGCGAGCCGGTTGGTGTTTGCGGCTTCATCACGCCGTGGAACTGGCCGATCAACCAGATCGCTTGCAAAGTCGCACCGGCGCTGGCCGTGGGCTGCACCATGGTGCTGAAGCCCTCCGAAGTGGCGCCGATCAATGCCTATCTCTTCGCAGAGATCATGCATGAAGCGGGCGTTCCGGCCGGCGTGTTCAACCTCGTGAATGGCGATGGTGTGAATGTCGGTTCGCCGCTCTCCTCGCATCCGGATGTGGACATGGTGTCCTTCACCGGCTCCACGCGTGCGGGCATCCTCGTCTCCAAGGCGGCTGCCGACACGGTGAAGCGCGTTGCACTCGAACTTGGCGGCAAGTCGGCCAATATCGTTCTCGACGATGCCGATTTCGGCAAGGCGATCACGGGTTCGGTTTTCGGCATGATGTCGAACTCCGGCCAGTCCTGTAATGCGCCGTCGCGCATGCTGGTGCCGGCTGCCCGCCATGACGAAGCGGTTGCCATTGCCAAGGCGGCTGCCGAGCAGGTCAAGGTTGGTGATCCGAATGCCGAAGGCACGACGATCGGCCCGGTTGTCTCCGACGTTCAGTTCGAGAAGATCCAGGGCCTGATCCAG
>JBAYOU010000401.1:0-2599 GCA_041678065.1 Parvibaculum sp.
CGGTAACGCAGAAGCGCGCTGCGGGCGAGAACCTCGATCTGGCCGCCCGCATCATTGATGTAATATTCACGGCAAACCTTGTGGCCAACCTTCTCAAGAAGGTTCGCCAGCGCATCGCCAAAAACAGCACCGCGCACATGGCCCACATGCATCGGCCCGGTCGGGTTCGCGGAAACATACTCAACGTTCACGGCACTCCCCGCGCCAAGATCGCTCGCGCCATAAGAAGAAGCGGCACGCAGAATGTCCGGCACACGCGCCTGCCAGAAGGGTGGCGCAAGCCGCAGATTGATGAAGCCCGGCCCCGCGACCGACACTTCCGTTACGGATTCTTCCGAAGAAAGCCGCGCCGCGATTCTCTCGGCAAGGTCACGCGGCTTTGCCCCGGCGGGCTTTGCCAGCACCATTGCCGCATTGGTCGAAAGATCGCCATGAGAGGGATCGCGCGGCGGCTCGACGGCAACGCGAGCGAGATCAAGCCCTGCCGGAAGCACGCCCTCGCTGACAAGGCCGCCAATCGCCGCCTCAACCCGTTCTTCGAAATAACGAAAAATATTCATGCTCTTAGCTGCCTTTGGACCCGCCGGGCGCGCACTCTAGCCGCGCCGCCCTGCCGTTTCCAGCCTTTAGAAATTATTGAAAAAGGGCCGGTCTGGACTGCGTCATTCCCCTCAAGATCGAGGGTCGTGAAGGTCAAAAAGCCGTTGATGCTCCTCAATGGCAAATTTATCCGTCATGCCCGCAATGAAGTCGCAGACGCGACGCGCCGTCTTGAAGCCCTTCGGCCCGTCACATCCCTGCTGCCACTCCGGCGGCAACTGGTCGGGCGAGCCATGCAGCAATTCAAAAAGCTGCTGCACAATACGCTGCGCCTTGCTCATCGAGCGGTTGACCCGGTAGTGGCGATACATGCGCTCGAAGAGAAATGCCTTGAGCGCCGCATTGTGCTCGTTCATTTCCGGCGTGAAGGCGACGAGCGGACGATCCATAGCGCGTATATCTTCTGCTGTCTCGGGCCTTGCGGCGGCAAGCCGCGCCCTCGTCTCGCCCATTACATCGGCGATCATCCTGCCGATCAACTCGCGTACCGCTTCATGGATGATGCGCGTTGCCTCAAGCCCCGGATAACGGTCGATCACCCCCTGAAAGACATTTCCGACAAGAGGCAGCGCCAGCAGATCATCAATGCTGAAGAGCCCTGCTCTGAGCCCGTCATCAATATCGTGGTTGTTATAGGCAATGTCGTCGGCAAGGGCGGCAACCTGAGCTTCCGGCCCTGCATAGGTCGCAAGCTCAAGATCCTGCGTCTCCGCATATTCCACAATGGCGCGCGGCAGATCATCCATGCCGATACCGGGCACGAGCACGGGGCCGTTATGCTTCACCAGCCCTTCCAGGGTTTCCCAGGTGAGGTTCAACCCGTCAAAATTCGCATAGCGTCGTTCCAGCTTGGTCACGATGCGGAGCGTCTGTGCGTTGTGGTCAAAACCGCCATAATCCGCCATGCACTCATCGAGCGCCGTTTCGCCCGCATGTCCGAACGGCGTATGGCCGAGATCATGGGCAAGCGCGAGCGTTTCGGCGAGGTCTTCATCGAGCCCGAGAACACGCGCCACGGACCGGGCGATCTGCGCGACCTCAAGGGAGTGCGACAGCCGCGTCCGATAGTTGTCCCCCTCGTGATAGACGAAGACCTGCGTCTTGTATTTCAGCCGCCGGAAAGCGCCGGAATGAATGATCCGGTCGCGGTCGCGCTGAAAGGCGGTGCGCGTCGCGCTTTCCGCTTCGGGAAAGAGCCGACCCCGCGTCTTTTCGGCTTTGGTCGCATAGGGGGCAGTGGCCGCCGGATTGACAATCAACACGCGTAAAACCTTTGAAGTTCTATGGAGTTAGAAGCCGCCTTGTTTGAATTCGCTGCGACGTGACCTTACATATCTGCTAAGCTAATCTAAATGTTGTTGAAAGCCGAAACTGCCATGACCGTTTCCACCGACATATCTGCGCCTTCGATCACGCTCACGGAAGGAGCAGCGAAACAATTGGCACGCATCCTCAAGGATGAAGCCGAAGGCACCATGCTGCGTGTGGCCGTTCAAGGCGGCGGCTGCTCGGGCTTTCAATATGGTTTCACATTCGATGACGTGAAGAATGACGACGATCTGGTGCTGGAGCGCGATGGCGTGTACGTGCTGATCGATTCCGTCTCTGTCGAATATCTCGCCGGATCGCAGATCGACTATGTGGACGATCTGATCGGCTCCGCTTTCAAGATCACCAATCCCAATGCCACCGCTTCTTGCGGATGCGGCACTTCCTTCGCTCTTTGAAGCCTGAGCGGATTATGTGTCATTATGGCACAATTGTAATTTTACCTTAGGGAAAAACCCGCTTAGTCTGCGGACCCATCCCCCCCGATTCTTCTCACCGGGAGTGCAGCGTAACTCGATGGGTATCACTGAGCGGACCGAAAACAGCCGGAAACTTGAGCTTTATTGGAAGTCGACAAGAAAGCCCGGGGAGCGGATTCCCTCGCGGAGCGCCTTCCGTGTAAGGCAGGAAATTGCGTCTCTTCTACCCAACCTCCTCATCATCGAAGTGC
>JBAYOU010000402.1:0-2596 GCA_041678065.1 Parvibaculum sp.
ACCTATGCGATGTGGTGGATTCGCGCCTCCATCCAGGAATACATCCTCAGAAGCTGGTCGCTGGTGAAGATGGGCACCACCGCCGCGCAGAAGAAGCTCTTCTTCAACCTGCGCAAGGTGAAGGGCCAGATTCAGGCAATCGAGGATGGTGATCTCCATCCCGATCAGGTAACGGAAATCGCCGACCGTCTTGGCGTGAGCGAGGACGAGGTGATTTCCATGAACCGCCGCATGGCGGGGCCGGACAACTCGCTCAACGCTCCGCTTCGGCAGGATTCCGAAGGCGGCGAGTGGCAGGACTGGCTGGTGGATGACAGCGCCGATCAGGAAACGGTTCTGGGCGAAACCGAAGAAATGGAACTGCGCCGCGAAATGCTGACCCGCGCGATGGAAAGCCTGAATGAGCGCGAGATGCACATCCTCACCGAGCGCCGCCTGAAGGATGATCCGGCCACGCTGGAAGATCTGAGCCAGGAATATGGCATCTCCCGCGAACGCGTGCGCCAGATCGAAGTACGCGCCTTCGAAAAGCTGCAAAAGGCAATGAAGGCCGCGATGCGCGAACAGACGGAAGCAAGGCGCGATGCGCTCGCCGCGCTCTGATCACTATTTGCGTTACACATAAAAAAAGGCCGTGCCTCAAATGAGCCACGGCCTTTTCTTTATCCATTCATCAGACAGCGCTTACGCCCGTTCCAATGGGGCAGGAAACGCCTGTGCCGCCGAGCCCGCAATAGCCATTCGGATTCTTTGCCAGATATTGCTGGTGATAATCCTCGGCAAAATAGAAGGTCGGCGCATCAAGGATTTCGGTTGTGATCGCGCCATAGCCCTGCTTGGAAAGCTCGGCACCATAAGCCTCGCGCGTGGCTTCCGCCGCCTTGCGCTGCGCGTCGCTCGTTACATAAATGCCGGAGCGGTATTGCGTGCCGATATCATTGCCCTGCCGCATGCCCTGCGTGGGATTGTGAGATTCCCAGAAGGTCTTGAGCAGCGTTTCATAGCTCATTTTTTTGGGATCAAAGACAACCAGCACGACTTCATTATGCCCCGTGCGCCCGCTACATACTTCTTCATAGGTCGGGTTCGGCGTGTAGCCGGCCGCATAGCCCGCCGCCGTGACATGAACGCCGGGAAGCTGCCAGAACTTCCGCTCTGCACCCCAGAAGCAGCCAAGACCAAACATGGCCGTCTCCATGCCTTCCGGATAGGGGCCCTTCAAATCCGCGCCATTCACGAAATGGCGGCTTGCCGTCGGTATCGTGAAGTCACGGCCGGGCAGCGCCTCTTCCGGGGCTGGCATTTCGGTTTTTCTGCGCAGATTGAACATGGCGGCCTCCTGTTGCGAGAGTTACCCATGATGTAGGCGAGCCTACGCCGCTATAAAAGGCCTGTCAGCCTTCTCCTTCGGCCACTCTCCCCCTGCAAGTCTTGTCCTTGTGGCATGGCAGAGGCAAACTCCCGTCAACTCACAGATTGGAAGACAGGAGAACGGCCCGTGACAGCGCAGCATGATCTGGTAATTCGCGGCGGCACGATTGTGGACGGAACGGGCAGCAAGCCCTTTACCGGCGATGTAGCCGTGAATGGCGGACGGATCAGTGCGGTTGGCCGCGTGGAGGGCAAAGGCGCGCGCGAGATCGACGCCGCGGGCCTTCTCGTCACACCGGGCTTTGTCGATATCCACACCCATTACGATGCGCAGGCGACATGGGACCCGTGGCTTACCCCTTCCACACAGCATGGCGTGACAACCGTTGTCATCGGCAATTGCGGTGTGGGCTTCGCGCCGGTAAAGACCGAAATGCGCAACGAACTCATCGATCTCATGGAAGCGGTCGAAGATATTCCGGGCGCCGCCATGCATGAAGGCATCAAATGGGAGTGGGAGAGCTTCCCCGAATTTCTCGACGCACTCGATAAGCGCCGCTATGCCGCCGATATAGGAACACAGGTGCCGCATTGCGCGCTGCGCGTCTATGTCATGGGCAACCGTGGCATAGACAATGAACCTGCAACGCCGACAGATATCGCGCAGATGCGCCAGATCACCTATGAGGCGATGCAGGCAGGCGCGCTCGGTTTCTCCACCTCCCGCACCGACCTTCACAACACGCTGCGGGGCGACCCTGTTCCCGGCACGCTTGCCGCGACCGACGAACTGTTCGGCATTGCGGATGCGCTGAAGGAACACGGTGACGGCGTTTTCCAGATCGCGGCCACGCATCGCGATATGGACAAGGAGTTCGACTGGATGTTTCGCATGGCGAAGGAAACCGGCCGCATGGTGACATTCCAGATACAGCAGATCGATGAGCGCCCCGACCTCTACAAGAAAATGCTCTCCATGCTGGATGAGGCGCGCGCAGAAGGCGTCACCAATCTTCGCGGCCAACATTCGGGCCGCCCTGTCGGCCTTCTCATGGGCTGGCAGACATCCGTGCATCCCTTCATGGGCTTCCCTGAATACCGTCCCTATGCGCAGATGCCTTTCGCTGAGAGGCTGGAGCGCCTGAAAGACCCGAAGGTCCGCGCCGAGATCGTGGCCGGCAAGAATGTGGACAAGCTCGGCGATTTCGGCCGCTTCATCACCACC
>JBAYOU010000403.1:0-2592 GCA_041678065.1 Parvibaculum sp.
AGCGGAGCAGGACCAGTCAAATTGAACGAAAAAGCCGCCTCGGGTGTGGCCCGACGCGGCTTTTACATCTCGAAGAGCCCTTGCTTATCCGTGAACAATGACCGGCAGTTCAGTGATACCGCGAATGAAGTTCGAGCGAAGATATTTCGGCTCGCCCACTACTTCCACGCGGGTGAAACGCTTCATGATCTCTTCCCAGAGAATGCGAAGCTGCATTTCGCCAACACGATTGCCGATGCAGCGATGGATGCCAAAGCCGAAGGAGAGATGCTGCCGCGCATTTTCCCTGTCGATCAGGAATTCATTGGCACGGTTGATCTTTTCCTCGTCGCGGTTGCCTGAGACATACCACATCGCGACCTTGTCCCATTTCTTGATGGTCCTGCCGCGAATTTCGACATCTTCCATCGCCGTGCGGCACATATGTGCAACGGGGCTCTGCCAGCGGATGATTTCCGACACCATGTTCGGAATAATCGCCGGATTGTCGATCAGCTTCTGATATTCGGAAGGGTGCTGGTTGAGCGCGAGCACACCACCCGAGATCGAGTTGCGCGTCGTGTCATTGCCGCCGACGATCAGAAGCAGCATGTTGCCGAGATATTCGTTCGGCGGCATGTTCTTCGTCGCCTCGCCATGCGCGAGAAGCGAGATGAGGTCGGAGCCCGGATTCTTCAGCCGGTCCTTCCACACGCCATCGAAATATTCATAGCAGGTCCACAGTTCCTTGAACGCATCCTGCGGCGTCTCGAAATATTCCGGATCGCCAATGCGCTCCACCGTGTCTGACCAGTGAATGAGCTTGTGGCGGTCTTCCTGAGGCACATTGAAAAGCGTGGCGAGCGTGCGGCCCGTGAGTTCGACAGAGACTTCGCGTACCCAGTTGAATGCTTCCCCGCGCGGCAGCCCATCAAGAATGAGGCCGGCGCGCTCACGGATCAGCGGTTCGAGATCCGCAAGGTTCTGCGGTGTGAACATGGGCTGCACGGTCTTGCGCTGCACAGTATGCTTGGGCGGGTCTTCCATGATGAACATGGGCAGATAGGTCAGCGGATCAGGCTCACCTTCAATGCGCTGCCCGCCAAGCCGGATGCCACCATTGCGCATGTCGGACGAGAAGAGCTGATGGTTCGTATCAACGAACATGATGTCTTCATATTTCGTGATCGACCAGTAGCGGCCATAAGGCCCTTTCTCGCTCAGATGAACGGGGTCTTCCTCCCGCAGCCGCTCGAAATAGGGAAGCATCTTGTTGGCAGCGAAAAGATCGTCATGCGCAGGATCAAGGTCATCAAGCGGCACTGACCACGGATCGCGGTTGACGTCGATCTTCCATTTGGCCGCCATTTCGGCGTTGGACCGGGTAAAATCCGGCCCCGATGTATTCTTCCGGCTCTCGCTCATTGAGTGGCCTCCTGAATGGCGCCTGAAGTGACGCAGGTGTCATCTTCATACATCTAATGCGCGCCCGGCAGGACTACAAATCTGCCACCCTTGCGCGCTGATTGCTGCGGCAAAATCCCGCCAGGGCGTAAACATATGGTGAGCGGGAAGTGAAGACGACTTTCTACGCATCGAGTGGCGGGTCTGCATTCCCTTGCGGCAAGGGGGCATATGCTTGCCTGTTCAGCACCGGACCGCGCCCGTTTCGCTCCTGCACATGCACCCGTCTGGCGCGCGGGGCTTCCGCCGCTATAATCCCGGCCAACAAAGACCAGAACGTCAGGAGACAGGGAGCGCCATGACAAAAATCAACGACGTCACCACCCTTGAGAAGGAAGGCGGCGTTGCCGTCCTCACTCTCAATTCACCGCCTGTGAACGCGCTCTCCGCGCCGGTGCGCGAAGGCATCAATAATGGCATCAAGCAGGCGATTGACGACCCGGAAGTCAACGCCATCGTGCTGATCTGCGAAGGCCGCACCTTCATTGCGGGTGCAGACATCACCGAGTTCGGCAAGGCACCGCAGGGTCCGAGCCTCTTTGACGCGCAGGCCATGATCGAAAATGCGCCGAAGCCCGTCATCGCTGCCATTCACGGCACCGCGCTTGGCGGCGGCCTCGAAGTGGCGCTCACCTGCCATTACCGCGTAGCTGTCCCTTCCGCGAAATGCGGCCTGCCGGAAGTCAATCTCGGCCTGCTCCCCGGCGCTGGCGGCACGCAGCGTCTGCCTCGCATTGTAGGCGCGGAAAAAGCGCTCGAAATGGTGACAAGCGGCACCCATGTCGGCGCAAAGAAGTGCCTTGAGATGGGCCTCGTCGATGAGCTGACCGAAGAAGGCAAGCTGCGCGAAGGTGCGGTGGCTTTCGCCAACAAGATCGTTGCGGAAAAGCGCCCGCTCAAGAAGATCCGCGATCTCAACGAGAAAATGGAAGCCGCGCGCGGCAAGCCGGAAATCTTCGAGAATTTCCGCAAGGCCAATGCCCGCAAATTCCGGGGCTTCCTCGCACCGGAATATAACATCCAGTGCATCGAAGCGGCGGTGAATCTGCCTTTCGATGAGGGTATCAAGGTCGAGCAGAAGCTCTTCCGCGAGCTGGTAACGGGCACGCAGTCTGCTGCCCAGCGCCATGTCTTCTTTGCCGAGCGTCA
>JBAYOU010000404.1:0-2592 GCA_041678065.1 Parvibaculum sp.
AAGAAGCAGGAAGGAAGGCCCCTCATGGGAGGTTTCGCAATCTACATTCTTCTGGCGGTTCTGCTGATCGCCTTCTTCTTCTCCGCCGTCAACATCTTGCGCGAGTATGAGCGCGGCGTCGTCTTCACGCTGGGCCGCTTCACGCGTGTCGCGGGGCCGGGCCTCATTATCGTCATCCCTGTGATCCAGCAGATCGTGCGCGTCGATCTGCGCACCTTTGTAGATGACGTGCCAACGCAGGATGTGATCTCACGCGACAATGTGTCGGTGAAGGTGAATGCAGTTCTTTATTTCCGCATCGTCGATCCGGAAAAGGCGATCCTCAATGTCGAGAACTATATAGAAGCGACGAGCCAGCTTGCGCAGACAACGCTGCGTTCCGTGCTCGGCAAGCATGAACTCGATGAAATGCTGGCGGAACGCGACAAGCTCAATGCCGATATTCAGCTCATTCTCGATGAGCAGACAGATGCCTGGGGCATCAAGGTCGCCAATGTCGAGATCAAACATGTCGATATTGATGAAAGCATGGTGCGCGCCATTGCCAAACAGGCCGAGGCTGAACGCCTCCGTCGCGCGAAGATCATCAATGCGGAAGGCGAGCAGCAGGCAGCCGAGAAGCTGGTAGAGGCAGGGCGCATTCTCGCTGGAGATCCCCGCGCGATGCAGCTTCGTTATTTCGCCGCGCTGCATGACATTGCGGGCGACAAGACGAACACCATCGTCTTCCCCCTGCCCATCGAAATGACTGAGGCGCTGAAAGCCGTGATGCGGGACGGCGCCTGAGCGCGGCCCGCATATCGCCGCTGCGCTGCGATCCTGCCCGGAGGATTCATCCAAAGAGGTCCGGTCTCCGCTCGCGGATCACCGTTCCGAAACCCGATACTGCAACCCGTTGCAACGGGCAGTACCGGGCGCATCCCGATCCGCCCTCGCATGACACTCTGAAAGAGCAGGGCGGTATGGCGGATATCCAATATGTCTCGGCATGGCAGAAGCACGATGCGGCGCTGGAGCGCGATGCGGTTAGCTTGTGGCGCAAGCACAATATTCTCCCCGCCGGCGTGACGCCGGAGGACCGTGTGGGAGAAATCTGCTGCCTCGCCTATGATGGCGAGCAGCTCGCGGCGATCTCGACCATTGATGTCAGGTCCTGGCCGCCGCTACGCGGCAAGCGCCTCGGCTTCCTGCGTGTCTTCACCAGCCCCGATTATGAGGGGCAGGAAATTTCCATCGGCCTCGCAAAAGCCTGTCGCCGCATCCTGGAAGACTGGTCGATCGCCCGCCCGGCCGAACAGCTCGCCGGCATGGCCGCGATCTATCAATCGCCCAAATACGGCAAATATCCCGTCGGCAAGTCCGGCCTGACCCTGGTCGGCTTCACGCCGGAGGGGCATCAGGTCGTGCTTGTCTGGTTCAACCATCTGCCCGTCTGACCCGACTTTCAGCCCAGCCGCCGGTCTGGAACCGGCTTCATGTCCAAGGAGGAAAACCGCGTATGACCAACGCCACCCCTCAGCGCGCCCTGCTGCCCGAACTCGCCCTGCCCCATGCGGTGATCATCGCAGGCGCGCTCGTCGCTATTGCCGTCATCGTCGCGGGCCTTGCCAGCATCGACAGGCCGCCACGCTTCACAGCCAATCCGCAAGGTGGCGTCTGGATCGAGCACAACGACACGCTCTATCTCTGCCGCGCAAGCCGGCAGGGAGCCGCACCTTGCATCAACCTCGCTGATGGCACGACCATCACTTTTGCCGATCTCTCCCGCTGATCGAACGTAAGAAACAAAAAGGCGCCCCGGAGAAATTCGGGGCGCCTTCTCTTTTACGTGAAAGGCTGGATCAGAAGGCGAAACGCAGCGCCGCTGCAACCGCCTGTTCGTCATAGTCGCTTTGCAGTTCAGCATCATAGGTGACGCGGAGGCTAAAGCGATCCGACATTTCCCATGTCACGCCTGCACCGACACCATAAGATACATCATCTCGGGGCGTGGTCCGCGTGGTGAAGGCACCACCACCAACCACAGCGCCGGTGATGGCCTGATCCGGATCAGCAAGCTCACCCAACAGCTTCACACCGAATTCCGGTACGATCTTCCCGCCGCTTTCAAGCGGGTGGCTGTAGCGGAGATTTACACCGGCAACCGCACGGAGTGACTCCACCGTCTGGCTGTCCACGCTGATGGGCAACGGGCCGGTCTCCGTATAGGCGTCAATATCGACGCGGTTGTAACGCAGCCCGGCATTGGGCGTCACATCCCACTGGCCGAAGGTGAACATCTTCCCGGCTTCCATGCGGGCAACGAACTGGTTGCCATCATAATCTGCGCTGTTCACACCGCCGATGGAGCGGCGACGGCTTTCATACTCGTTCATGCCGTAGCCAAGCGCACCATTCACATACCAGTCGCCGGGCCTGTAGGTCACATAGGCCGTGATGCCGTAGCCGGAGATGTCGTTCGTGGCATTGGCACCCGCACCATTCTCCTCGACATCGGATGCGATGTAGAAGCCGCTGACACCGATACGCGTATTCGGTGCGACCTCGCCATCGATACCTGCGGTCACGCCCCAGCTATCGGCATCGAAGCCA
>JBAYOU010000405.1:0-2591 GCA_041678065.1 Parvibaculum sp.
GGCTGCGGATTGTCCATGATGTAAATTGCGGGCTCGGGCATATTCGCGCGCCGGGCAAGCTCTTTCACGATGCGCACATAATTGGGCGCTGTCGTCTCGTCCACGCGGCGCGCGCCATACATGCGCAGCACCATCTTGTCGGCATTCCAATAGGCGAAGAAGTTCATGCCCGCCGCAACGACGAAGGCGATGGCAGCGCCGCCCGCACCGCCAATCAAATATCCAAGCCCCATGAAAAGCGCGGTCATGGCCGCCAGCAGCATGAAGGTCTTGAGCGTGTTCATCGTCTTTGTCGGTTTCCTTATATGTGTCACCTATGCGCGGCGAGGGCTGCCCGCCGGGGTGGAAGCGCGCGGTCGAGCGCTTTATATGTAAGCGAAACCCACTTTTCTTCAAGAAAGGCGGCTTCACATGTCCGGGAGCAAGATGCAGCAGGAAAGCGAGGAGCACGGCGCTCGCGAAGCGGAGGTCGCGCCGCGCAAGGAATTGTCGCCTGCCGCGAAGCGCGCACTGGCCGAAGCGGAAGAACGCCGCCGGCTAGCCGCTGAAAAGAAACCCCTGCCACGTGAGGTAAATGGTCGCGGCGGGCAGGAGCCCACGCGCTATGGCGACTGGGAAGTGAAGGGCATCATCAGTGACTTCTGAGCAAGGAGCGGGGATGAGCATGTGAGAGAGGGATCGCCTACCCGCCTTCACCGCGCCCTTGTTGTGGGTGGTATCGCTCTGCGGTTTCTTCTCTTTTTTGGCGGCCTTGGCGCGGCGCTCTGGTTTGCGTTCATCCATTTTCCTGATGCCTATAATCCTTTCTCGCCGCCGGACATTCGTGAAAAGCCGACATTGGTAACGGGACTCCAGCTCAAGGGTCTCGCGAATGAATATGACATCTGCGTCTCGGTGGTGCGGGCATCAGGTGCAAGATCGCGTCCTGCGAGCATCAACTCATCTTCTCCCGGTTGCGGCATGGAAGAGGGGCTGCATCTTGAGCGCTCCGGCATTTCCTATGGCGGCGGCATAGAGCTCACTTGCTCGGCAACGGCAGCGCTTCTCATCTGGGAGCGCCATGTGGTGGCGCAGGCGGCGGAAAAACATTTCGGGTCAGCGGTAAACCGCGTCCGGCATTACGGCACTTATGCCTGCCGCAATGTGAACCACTCGGAGGCTGGCCGCCGCAGCGGCCATGCGCGGGGCGATGCGATCGACATTGCCGGGTTTGATCTCGTCAATGGTGAGGCTATCAGCATACTGAAAGATTGGGGGAGCGATACGCCGAAGGGCCGCTTCCTTGCCGAGGTGCATGAAGGCGCGTGCGGACTGTTCTCGACCGTCCTCGGCCCGAACTATAATGCGGCACATGCCAACCATTTTCATTTTGAAATGGCCCGCTGGGGAATATGCCGATGAGGCCGCCCGTTTGCCGGGCAGCCTCACGAAAACTCAGAACAGGAAATAGATCAGGATAATGATCGGGATGGGGACGCCGATTGCCCAGAGCAGAATGCCGCGCATGTTCCTCTCCTCGCTTTTGCGTGCGTTGCTGAAAGAACGAGCGGGAGGGGGATGAGGTTCCATCCCCGTGACTTATGCGCACACAAGAAAAAGGGCCGCCCCGTGGGCAGCCCTTTTCTCATTCTGACGCAGCGGGCTTACTTCGCCCGGTTCTGGCGGTTTTCCACCAGATCATCGACCACGGAAGGATCGGCGAGGGTGGAGGTGTCGCCGAGATTGGAGAAGTCATCTTCCGCGATCTTGCGCAGGATGCGGCGCATGATCTTGCCGGAGCGGGTTTTCGGCAGGCCGGGCGCGAACTGGATCAGGTCCGGAGAGGCGATGGGGCCAATATCCTTGCGTACCCATTGCACGAGTTCCTTGCGGAGGTCTTCTGACGGTTCCTCGCCTGCTACCAGCGTGACATAGGCATAGATACCCTGTCCCTTGATGTCGTGCGGGTAGCCGACAACGGCGGCTTCGGCGACTTTCGGATGGGCGACAAGGGCGCTTTCCACTTCTGCCGTGCCCATGCGATGGCCGGAAACGTTAAGCACGTCATCCACCCGGCCCGTGATCCAGTAATAGCCGTCCTCATCGCGGCGGCAACCATCGCCCGTGAAGTAGTAGCCGGGATACTGGATGAAATAGGTTTCGATGAAGCGCTGATGATCGCCATAGATGGTGCGCATCTGGCCTGGCCATGAATCGCCGATGCAGAGATTGCCGGTGGCCTCGCCCTCCAGCACCTTGCCATCCGCATCGACAATCACCGGCTTCACGCCGAAGAACGGGTTGGTCGCGGAGCCGGGCTTCAAATCTGTTGCGCCGGGCAGCGGCGAGATGAGGATGCCGCCGGTTTCCGTCTGCCACCATGTATCGACGATGGGGCAACGATTTTCACCGACAACACGGTGATACCAGAGCCATGCTTCGGGGTTGATCGGTTCGCCGACAGAGCCGAGAAGGCGGAGCGACTTGCGGCTCGTCTTCTTCACCGGCTCTTCGCCTTCGCGCATCAGGGCGCGCAGCGCGGTCGGTGCCGTGTAGAAAGTGTTGACCTTGTGCTTGTCGATCACCTGCCAGAAGCGCGAGGGATCGGGATA
>JBAYOU010000406.1:0-2581 GCA_041678065.1 Parvibaculum sp.
GGCAAAAGGTATCACGGCAACCGGTGGCGTGGCCGACATTGCTGATGGCGAAGGTCTTAAGAAGTGGATCGCCGCCACCGCAACCGCGATGGGCGGCCTCGACATCCTCATCGCCAATGCGAGCGCACTCGCAAACGGCAATGACGAGAAGTCATGGCGCGCCTGCTTTGAAATCGACGTGCTGGGTGCGGTCAATGCCTTCGAGGCAGCACTTCCCTTCCTCAAGGAAGGGGCGAAGAAGTCGGGCGATGCCTCCGCCACCTTCATCTCGTCAATTTCCGCCGCCGAGAATGACCATGCAAACGCCTATGGCGCGCAAAAGGCCGCCCAGATCCATCTCGCCAAGGGCCTTGCCCGTCAATATGCGCCGGACCATGTGCGTGTGAATACGATTTCGCCCGGCACTGTTTATTTCAAGGGCGGTGTCTGGGACATGATCGAGCAGCACATGCCCGACACGTTCAGTCAGGCGATGGAGCGCAACCCCACAGGCCGCATGGCAACGCCGCAGGACATCGCGAATGCAACGGTGTTCCTTGCGAGCCCGGCCTCATCTTTCACCACGGGCGCGAACCTTGTGGTTGATGGCGCGCTCTCCCGGCGTGTGAACTTCTGATGGTTGAGTGGGATGGCGCTCTCAGGCGAGCGCCATCCATCGCCGCATCACGCGGCGCGCAAATTCTTCCTGCGCTGAGAGCGCGGCTTTGATCTGCGGTTCGATCAATGCTTCGATTTCCGCTCGGGGAACATCAAGCGCTTTCGCGCGCAAGCTGGTCCAGCCCTCAAGAATGGGCCGCGTCACTTCCAGATGAAACTGGAAGGCGTACGTCTTGTCACCAATGCGGAAGGCTTGATTGGGGCATGTCTCTCGCGTGGAGAGACGAACAGCGCTTTCCGGCAAATCGAATGTATCACCATGCCAATGCATGGTACGGAGGCCGGGCGTCGCATCTTCCAGCAGAGGATCGCTCGCCGCTGCTTTTTCCCATGTCTGGGGCAGGAAGCCCCATTCCTCCTTCGTCTCCAGCCGCTCCGTCATCCGATAGACGGGCGCGCCAAAGGCACTCGCCACGATCTGCGAGCCGAGGCAGACACCCATGACCGGCTTTCCCGCATCATGAAATTGCTGCACCAACCGCTTGCTCTTCCCGATGAAGGGATAACGATCCGCCTCATAAACACCCATCACGCCGCCAAGCACGACAAGCGCGTCAAGCCCGTCCGGGCTTTCGGGTACATCGCGTTCCGCGCCTGTTGCCATGTCGCGGCGGTTAACCGTGTCGATCTGTGTGGCCGTGGCCCCTTGTTGTGTCGCTTCATCCAGCAGCATACCGGGCGGTGAATCGAGCGCATTGACGAGATAGAGAATATGCATCGAGTTCTTCTTGTTCAGCTTGTGGGCGCGGTAAGACCGTCTGCCCGTTCATTCAGTCTGTTTGTCAGGTCGCGGGCATCCCTGCGGAACTGATCTACAGCAAATGCGAGTGCAAACACGCGCGACGTTTCGTCCGCCGCCATTTCGTCACTCGCAGGGTTCGCCCGAAATTTCTGAACGGTCGCATCAAAATTCTGCAATGCATCCCGAAGCGTCTCGTTTGGCGGCACGGACCTGCGAAATTCCATCGCTTCGGCAAGCACCAGCAGATGGGCGGAAAGCGCCGGAAACAGCAGGTCGATGGCAGGTGACAGTTCCTGCCTCGCATGGTCTGGCCAAGTCCCCGCCGTTGCGCGGCCGATCAGCAGAAGATTGGTCCGAAGCCGCCGAACCGTGCGGAGCAGGGGGCCGGTTTCAATGTCGGATGCGAGATGGGCACTGATTTCCTGTTTGGCTTCCTCGGCCAGCATTTCTGCCTGGGCACTCGCCCGGCGAGTACGCCGGTTGAGAAGGAGCTTGGCATCCTTATCACCGCCTTCACAGATCGCCTTGCGGTCAATCTCGATCGCCTCGGAAAAGAGCCGCAGCAGTTCAGCGAGCTTCTGCGTCAGCGCGGACTCAGCCCGCGCGGGCAGCACAAAAAGCGCCACCGTCGCACCAATGCTGCTGCCGAGCAGGATTTCAAGTACGCGGCCTACAGCAGCATCAACGGGATCAAGCGCGCTCTCGCCCACGCCGATCAGCATGATGGCCGCCGTCATGGGCGCCACGCGGAAGCGCGAACTGACGCTCGCCGCATAGGCGAGCGGCGCCAGCGCAATGGCGAGCGCCAGACCCGCCGCATAGCCATCAAGATGGAGAACCGCAACGCCAAAGCCGACCGCTGCGCCGAGCAATGTGCCCGTCAGCCGGTCAAGCGCCGCGGCAAGCGAGCCGCCAACAGTGTTCTGCATGACAACAATGGCGGTGATAACGGCCCAATAACCTTGTGGAAGGGAGAGCGAGACGGCGAGGAAATAGGAAACAAGGCCTGCCACGGAAACGCGAACCGCGTAACGCAGGGCTGAATTCCTTATCGCCGGTATGTAGTCTCTGACTTGCTCTATCAACCCTTCACCCTGCTCAGGCGCGGGCGAAACGGTCGCTCGCCCTCACCATCACATCAACAATGCCCGGTTCTGTCGCTGTGTGCCCCGCATCGGGCAC
>JBAYOU010000407.1:0-2578 GCA_041678065.1 Parvibaculum sp.
AACCACTGATAGACCCGGATAAGGCCGCGCATCGCGAGCGAAAAGGGGTCGCGCCGCATGAGGTTAACCCGTTTCAAATCACACGCACTTGTTAGCTTTTAATCGGAAGCGGCACAACAGAGGGCGGGGATAGCCTACCCCGCCTTACCGGAGGCCGCCGATCAGTCAATTTCAGGAGAACAGCCACCCGGACGGATCGCAGGGGCGGCCAGGCCCGTCGCTCAGGCGGACGGGCCGGTGCTAGTGAGGGTGCCGGTCTGCGGCGCAGTACCACTCCCTTCACCCTTATCCCGGGCTCTGGCGCGGGCGGCTTCGACCGCCTCTTCCACCGCGTCGAACACAAGAAGCGTCGAGGCATGGCGGGCCTTGTATTCCCGCACAGGCTCCAGCACCTCGAGGTCTTTCCACTTGCCGCCATAGGCCTCGCGCGGCGGCTCGCCATTTTCCTTGAGCATGGCGCGCATGGCGGCGGCGATGTCATGCAACTCACTGACGGTCGAGCCAATCACATTCCGCGCCATGATGGAGGAGGACGCCTGCCCCAGCGCACATGCTTTCACGTCGGCACCATAGGCGACGACCGTGTCACCATCGAGCTTTACATCCACCGTCACCTTCGAGCCGCAAAGCTTGGAAACCGCCGTGGCCGAGGCATCAGGCGCGTCCAGCCGCTCGCCATGCGGAATATCCGATGCGAGTGCGAGAATGCGCTTGTTGTAAATCTCGTTGAGCATCTGCCTTCAGCCTAGCCCGCCACTCTCCAGCTTGTGCCTTGCGGCCCATCCTCGATCTGAATGCCCATTGCCGCAAGTTCGTCGCGGATACGGTCTGCTTCCGCGAAGTTCTTTTCCTTGCGGGCGGCATTGCGCGCCTCGATCATCCGTTCGATCTCTTCGCCATCTATATGGGAAGCCGCCCCACCGCCTGCAAACCAGGCTTCGGGATCCATTTCCAGAATGCCGAGAATACGGCCTGCGCCGATCAGTTCAGCCTTGAGAAGCGCCCTTGTGCCGGGGTCGGTCTCCGTATTGGCGCGTTTGGCAATGGCAAAAAGCTCCGCCAGCGCCTTGGGCGTGTTGAGATCGTCAAGAAGCGCATCCATAAAGGCGTCAGGCGCGGCGTCACTGGTCGGCTCCGACTTCACATCGGCAAGGCTGCGCAGCGCGCCATAAAGCCGGTCGAGCATCCGGCGCGACTGGGCAAGCCCTTCCGCCGTCCAGTCGAGAGGCTGGCGGTAATGGCCGTTCAGCAGCGCAAGGCGGATCGCCTCGCCGGGCGCCTGCGCAATGAGATCATGCACCAGCAGCACATTGCCGAGGGACTTCGACATCTTCTCGGATTCAATGTTCACAAAGCCATTATGCATCCAGAAGCGCGCGAGCGGCGCACCGCCATGCGAGCAGGCAGATTGCGCAACTTCGTTTTCATGATGCGGGAATTGCAGGTCGATGCCGCCGCCATGAATGTCGATAGTCTCGCCCAGATGCTTCTCGATCATGGCCGAGCATTCGATATGCCAGCCGGGACGACCCCGGCCCCAGGGGCTCTCCCAGCCCGGCTGATCCGGCGTGGAGGGCTTCCACAGCACGAAATCCGCCGGGTCTTTCTTGTATGGCGCGACTTCGACGCGCGCGCCCGCCACCATCTCATCTCGGTCACGGCCGGAAAGACGGCCATAAGCGGGATAACTCGGCACATTAAAAAGAACATGGCCATCCGCCGCATAGGCATGGCCAGCCTCGATCAATCGCTCCATCATCGCGATCATCTCGGCAATGGTCTCCGTCGCCTTGGGCTCGATGTCGGGCCGAAGCACGCCAAGCGTGGCCATATCCTTGCGATAGATATCGGCATATTTCTCCGTGATCGCGGAGATATCGACGCCCTGCTCTTTCGCAGCCGCGATGATCTTGTCTTCAATGTCAGTGATGTTGCGCGCATAGACGAGTTGCGGATAGAGCCGCCGCAACAGCCGTGCCAGCAAATCGAACACGACCGCCGGCCGCGCATTGCCGATATGCGCGTAATTATAAACCGTCGGGCCGCAGACATACATTGTCACGCGGTTCGGGTCTGCGGGCTCGAAGACATCCTTCTTGCGCGTCAGGGAGTTGTAGAGCCAGAGCGTGCGGTTCTTCAGTGGAGTGTTCATCAGATCAGGCCATTTGGGTCGTGGCGGGAAACTGCGGTCTGTGCGGCCCGCCACTTGGCAGGCCTTCAGATGGCGGTGGTGTGATTGCGCATCCTGATAGTTGCGCACCGGCACGCCCGCCGACACGAAGTCAGGAAGCGAGATACTCGGCAGCGTGTGATTCTGCGCATCATCACCGTGAAATCCTCCGGCAGACCGAGGAGGCCCGTCCGCTTTCTGTTAGCGAAGGGGATAGTGAGTGGCAAGGCCTAACAATTGACCAATGGCCTGTTTTCCGCTGCGTTCCGGGAAAAAACTCGCCTCGCTTTGCGGGATTGTCATATCCTCGCACCCTTGATAGCCCGTTTCCGCAACGCTATATGCATCCTTAGAACGATGTCACATCAGCTACAGCATGGCATAAGACCCCGTGCTTGATGGGCAAGA
>JBAYOU010000408.1:0-2574 GCA_041678065.1 Parvibaculum sp.
GCGCAGGCGTTTCAGCGTTTCAAGCAGCCGGTCATTGTCGCGCTGGTGAAGACCGATGGAAGGCTCGTCGAGCACATAGAGAACGCCGGTGAGACCAGAGCCGATCTGCGAGGCGAGGCGAATACGCTGGCTCTCGCCGCCGGAAAGCGTGCCGGAATTACGCGATAGTGCCAGATAATCGAGGCCGACGTTGTTAAGGAAATGCAGGCGTTCTCGAATTTCCTTCAGCACACGGCCGGCGATTTCGTTCTGCTTTGTCGTCAGATGCTGGTCGAGATCGCGAAACCACGCATCCGCATCGCGGATCGACATTTGCGCGACCTGCGAGACATTGAGGTCCGCGATTTTCACCGCGAGCGCTTCGGGCTTCAGGCGGTAACCGCCGCAGGCTTCACAATCGGTGATGCCCTGAAAACGCTCAATCTCTTCTCGTGCCCATGCGCTGTCCGTTTCACGCCAGCGCCGCTCAAGATTGGGAATGACGCCCTCAAACGGCTTCTTCGTCTTGTAGGAGCGCATGCCATCATCATAGGCGAAGGTGACGACTTCCTCGCCTGTGCCATAGAGCACGACATTTTGCGCTTCTTCCGAAAGTTGCGACCAGGGCGCGGTCATGGAGAACTTGTACTGCTTCGCCAGCGCCATGAGCGTCTGCGTGTAATAGGGAGAGGTGGAGCGCGACCAGGGCGCGATGGCGCCTTTCTTCAGCGACAATCCGTGATCCGGCACCACAAGGTCCGGGTCCATATAGAACTGCGTACCGAGGCCATCACAGGCGGGGCAGGCGCCGAAGGGATTGTTGAAGGAGAAGAGGCGCGGCTCGATCTCGTCAATGGTGAAGCCGGATACCGGACAGGCGAAGCGCGAGGAAAATATGATGCGCTCAGGCTCGGCACCATCTTTCGCATCCGCCAGTTCGACGACGGCAATACCATCTGCAAGGTCGAGTGCGATTTCGAAACTGTCTGCGAGGCGGTTGCCTAGATCGCCGCGCACGACAATGCGGTCCACCACGACATCAATATCGTGTTTCAGCTTCTTGTTGAGTGCGGGTACGTCCGCAATTTCGTGAAAAGTGCCGTCCACCTTGACGCGCTGAAAGCCCTTTTTCTGGAGTTCGGCAAACTCCTTGCGGTACTCGCCCTTGCGACCGCGCACGATGGGGGCCATGAGATAAAGGCGCGTGCCTTCCGGCAGGGCCATGACGCGATCCACCATCTGCGTGACGGTCTGGCTTTCGATGGGCAGGCCTGTTGCGGGCGAGTAGGGCACACCGATGCGCGCCCAGAGAAGGCGCATATAGTCGTAAATCTCGGTGACGGTGCCGACTGTCGAGCGCGGATTGCGAGAGGTGGTTTTCTGTTCGATGGAGATGGCGGGTGAGAGGCCGTCGATCTGATCGACATCCGGCTTCTGCATCATCTCGAGGAACTGGCGCGCATAGGCCGACAGACTCTCGACATAGCGGCGCTGGCCCTCGGCATAGATCGTATCGAAGGCGAGGGAAGATTTACCGGAGCCGGACAGGCCGGTGATGACGATCAACTGGTCGCGGGGCAGTTCCACGCTCACATCGCGCAAATTATGTTCGCGCGCGCCGAGGACGCGGATGAAGCGGTTTTGTGTGTCGGCGGCTCGTCTCTTCGAGGCTGTGCTCATCAGGCCGGAACTCTCACGGGCGCGGCCAGCCCGGCGGGCGACGCGCATCTTTGCTGCAGGGATTGTGGCTTGGTCTCAGGCTTCATGTATGTAGGCGCAGAGCCTCGGCTTCAAGGGCTGGCGTGCGGGACCGCAAAAGAATCGATGATCGCAGAACCATCTTGCCTCAAAATTCATTCTCATAGAACATAGTGAGAACATAAGTTGGGGTCAGGGTTGTGATTTCAAGCGGGGATATCGCTGCGGCGGCGTCCCCGGCTGTGGAAAACTTAAGCCTTTAAGGTAACCGGGTGCTCGGTTAGGGTCCGGCATTCCGAAGCGGCAGATAAAAGTGAGGATGGGCGCATGGCTGGCAGTGTGAACAAGGTGATCCTGGTGGGCAATCTGGGCGCGGACCCTGAAATCCGCCGTACGCAGGATGGCCGACCCATTGCCAATCTGCGTATCGCGACCTCTGAAAGCTGGCGGGACAGGAACACGGGCGAACGCCGCGAAAAGACGGAATGGCACCGCGTTGTCGTGTTCAATGAGGGGCTCTGCAAGGTTATCGAGCAGTATCTGAAGAAGGGCGCGAAGGTTTACATCGAAGGCGCGCTGCAGACCCGCAAGTGGACCGACCAGTCCGGCCAGGAACGCTATTCGACGGAAGTGGTGCTGCAAGGCTTCAACTCAACACTGACCATGCTGGATGGCCGCGCAGGCGGTGGTTCGTCGGGCGGCGGCGATTATGGCGGCTCCGATGATTTCGGCGGCGGCAGCAGCGGCGGTTCCTCGCGAGGCAATTTCGCGCAGGATCTCGATGACGAGATTCCCTTCTGACGTAGGGGCACACGCGGCCTGTATTTGAGAGGCTGTTTGAAAAGCCTCCTCACAACATCGTCATATCGTCATGGCCGGGCTTGACCCGGCCATCCA
>JBAYOU010000409.1:0-2574 GCA_041678065.1 Parvibaculum sp.
AACCACTGATAGACCCGGATAAGGCCGCGCATCGCGAGCGAAAAGGGGTCGCGCCGCATGAGGTTAACCCGTTTCAAATCACACGCACTTGTTAGCTTTTAATCGGAAGCGGCACAACAGAGGCAGGGCTTGTCCCCGCCCGCCCTGAAGGCCACCGATCATCAAATCAGGGGAAAAGCCGCCCGGACAGATCGCGGGAGCGGCCAGGCCCATCGCTCACGCAGACGGGCCGGTGCTAGTGAGGGTGCCGGTCTGAGGCGCAGTACCACTCCCTTGGCCGTTACCTCGGGCCTTGGCGCGGGCGGCCTCGACCGCCTCTTCCACGGCGTCGAACACGAGAAGCGTCGAGGCATGGCGGGCCTTGTATTCCCTCACAGGCTCGAGCACTTCGAGATCTTTCCACTTGCCGCCATAGGCCTCACGCGGCGGCTCGCCATTTTCCTTGAGCATGGTGCGCATGGAGGCGGCGATATCGTGCAGTTCACCGACAGTTGAGCCGATCACATTCCGCGCCATGATGGAGGACGACGCCTGCCCCAGCGCGCAGGCTTTCACATCGGCGCCGTAAGCGATCACCGTATCACCATCGAGCTTTACATCTACCGTCACCTTCGAGCCGCAAAGCTTGGAAACAGCGGTTGCCGAGGCATCAGGCGCGTCAAGCCGCTCGCCATGCGGAATATCCGACGCGAGAGCGAGAATACGCTCGTTGTAAATCTCGTTGAGCATTTGCCTTCAGCCTAGCCCGCCACTCTCCAGCTTGTGCCTTGCGGCCCATCCTCGATCTGAACGCCCTTTGCCGCAAGCTCGTCACGGATGCGATCTGCTTCCGCGAAGTTCTTTTCCTTCCGGGCAGCATTACGCGCCGCGATCAGGCTTTCAATCTCTTCGCCGTCTATATGGGAAGCCGCACCGCCGCCTGCAAACCACGCTTCCGGGTCCATCTCCAAAATGCCAAGAATGCGGCCAGCGCCGATAAGCTCCGCCTTGAGGAGCGCCCTTGTGCCGGGGTCCGTCTCCGTGTTCGCGCGCTTGGCAATGGCGAAAAGCTCCGCCAGCGCCTTGGGCGTGTTCAGGTCGTCGAGCAGTGCATCCATGAAGGCATCAGGCGCCGCATCATTGGTGGGCTCCGACTTCACATCGGCAAGGCTGCGCAGCGCGCCATAAAGCCGGTCGAGCATCCGGCGCGACTGGGCAAGCCCTTCCGCCGTCCAATCGAGAGGCTGGCGGTAGTGGCCGTTCAGCAGCGCAAGGCGGATCGCCTCGCCCGGTGCCTGCGCAATGAGGTCATGCACCAGCAGCACATTGCCGAGCGATTTCGACATCTTCTCGGATTCAATGTTCACAAAGCCGTTGTGCATCCAGAAGCGCGCGAGCGGCGCACCGCCATGCGAGCAGGCGGATTGCGCGACTTCGTTTTCATGATGCGGGAACTGAAGGTCGATGCCGCCGCCATGAATATCGATCGTCTCGCCCAGATGCTTTTCGATCATGGCCGAGCATTCGATATGCCAGCCGGGGCGGCCCCGGCCCCAGGGGCTGTGCCAGCCCGGCTGGTCCGGCGTGGAAGGCTTCCACAGCACGAAGTCCGCCGGGTCTTTCTTGTAGGGCGCCACTTCAACGCGCGCGCCCGCCACCATCTCGTCACGGTCGCGGCCGGAAAGACGGCCATAGGCGGAATAGCTCGGTACATTGAAGAGAACATGGCCATCCGCCGCATAGGCATGGCCCGCCTCGATCAACCGCTCCATCATCGCGATCATCTCGGCGATGGTTTCCGTCGCCTTCGGCTCGATATCAGGCGGAAGCACGCCGAGCGTGGCCATATCCTTGCGGTAGATATCGGCATATTTCTCCGTGATAGCGGAGATAGCGACGCCCTGCTCCTTCGCAGCCGCAATGATCTTGTCTTCAATATCGGTGATGTTGCGCGCATAGACGACATGCGGATAGAGCCGCCGCAGCAGACGCGCCAGCAAATCGAACACGACCGCCGGCCGCGCATTGCCGATATGGGCGTAGTTGTAAACGGTCGGCCCGCAGACATACATCGTCACGCGGTTCGGGTCGGAAGGCTCGAATACTTCCTTCTTGCGCGTTAGCGAATTGTAGAGCCAGAGCGTGCGGTTCTTCAGCGGAGTGTTCATCGGATCAGGCCATTCGGGGTCGTGGCTGGGAGCTGCGGTCTGTACGGCCCGCCACTTGGCAGGCCTTCAGATGGCGGTGGAGGATTTGCGCGTCCTGGTAGTTGCGCACCGGCCCGCCTGCCGACACGAAGTCAGGCAGTGAGATGGCTGGCAGCCTGTGATTCTGCGCATCGTCACCGTGAAATCCTCCGGCAGACCGAGGAGGCCCGTTCGCATTCTGTTAGCGAAGGGGATGGTGAGTGGCAAGGCCTAACAATTAACCAATGGCCTGTTTTCCGCTGCGTTCCGGGAAAAAACTCGCCCTGCTTTGCGGGATTGTCATATCCTCGCACCCTTGATAGCCCGTTTCCGCAACGCTATATGCATCCTTAGAACGATGTCACATCAGCTACAGCATGGCATAAGACCCCGTGCTTGATGGGCAAGA
>JBAYOU010000410.1:0-2569 GCA_041678065.1 Parvibaculum sp.
CATTCAGCAAGCTGTGTGCCGGTTTCGTCAAAAAGGCAGAGCCAAAGCTCCGGGTTCTCCGCGCCATGCAGCGCCCAGTAATTTGCACTCGCGACGCGGGTGTGGATGCCATCTTGCCCGTTCGCGCCGCGCTTCTCGCGCATCAGTGCGAAATTGGTCGCGAAATTGAGCGGGTCGAGATAGTTCGACTTGTTGGTCAGCATGTCATCTGGCAGGCGGATATCATCAAGCGTCGCGATACGTGCCCCTTCCGGGAAAACATGCTGGATCGAAGGAAGCGTCTTTCCCGCATCGAAAGTGAGAACGAGAACAGCCTTTGCGCTGCTCGCTTTCATCTCGCTCACGGGCTTTGCCTGATGGCCGAGGAAAGTGCTGCCCAGATCTTCTATGCGCTGAACGAAATAACCTGCAACGTCGAGGCGGGCGAGATCGTAATAGGCGTGGAAATTGCCGATCATGCCCGAGGGATCATAGACTGCGACGGGGCCGCCCTTCGCGAGTTCGGCGATCAGCGCGTCACCCTTCGGCGCGGTCAGCGGGTGACCGAGCGCCTTGAAGAGCGTGGCGCCGCCTGCATTGTTGCCGGGGCGCCAGCCATGAGAAAGATCGGCGTTCTTGAAGGTCTCGATCTGCAGCGTCATCACTTCTTGTCCCGGCTTCGTTTCGGGTGAGCCTAGTAGGTTTCGGATGCGGCTTCACGCGCCGCGCGGGAACCGAAGGGATTGAGCTTCTTCAGAGTAGAAGTGAAGCGGTGACGGCGCTGCTCATGTGCGACCACTTCTTCATCCGTGACCCAGTTCATCTGGATCGCGCGGCGCTGGCCCTCAAAGGGCTCATGCCCGTGCCATGAATTGTCCGACCGGCGGAAAACAAGAAGTGTACCGCCATTGGGCGACACTTCTTCCGCTGCATCATTGAGATCGGTGCCGGAACGCAGAATACGCAGCCGCCCGCCACCTGCTTCCCAATCCTGATTGAGATAGAGCAGCACGGTGATGATCTTCGACTTCGTGTCCGTGTGAATCTTGCCGTTGGTGCGTGAGCAATGGCCGCGCACGGTGAACATGGTCGGGCGATCGGAGAGATCGAGATCGAACTTCTCCTCGATGGCGGCACGAAATTCAGGTCCGTTCATCTCATCGAGAAGCTGTTCGAAGCTGCCTCGGATGTCGAGTTCGCTCGGCGGGATCGAGCCAGTGGACTGAATGTTCGGGAAATCTGCGATCACATCGTCCAGCGCCTTGCCCGAGACGAAGGCGGGAACGACGAAATAGTCGTAAGGCTCCGTTTTCAGCGGGGTCGCGCGCAGTGCTTCGAGATTGATCAGGCTCATGATGCCGTTGTTCCGTCCGTTTCGCCCTGTCATGGGGCCGTTCATTCCCGTGTGAAATGATGATGTGGAGCTTACCGCGCCCTTCGCAATGACCCAAATGTCGCGGCAACGAATTGACGCACCCGGTTAACCCTTTTCAGGCCTTGCCAGTTCGGCCTGTCTTACCGGGTAGCGGCGGGCGATCTCCGCCGCAATCTGCTCCGTGGCATTTAGGGGCGCATAGACCCAGTTTTCAAGCTTTCCGCTGAAACGGCGTGCCGCGCCGGTTGCATACATCGCATCGAGGAAGCGGCGGAACTTCGGCGAGCCCCCTTCCAACTCGATCACGTGAACGGGCTTTCCGGTGAAGGCTGCTTCGCCAACCATGTTCACGGAATCACAGGTGACGATCAGTGCATCGGCAAGGCCGAGAAAGCCGAAATAGGGGTTGTCGCCAGACCCGTCCCAGATAATTGCATCCTTGTTTTTCAGTGCTTCCTTCAAAATCGCGGTCTGCTTCTCCCCGGTGCGGCGGGACGGTGTAACCATGAGGCTGGCACCTTCATCTGCAATATGGGCAAGCTGTTCGGCTAGTTCAGCAGCGACCGATTCAGTGAGCCGATAAACGGCATTTGTACCGCCAATCAGCACCGCGACGCGGGGATGGGGGAGGTGGGTAACCTCTGGCGCGAAGCGTTTGGCCTCTTGGCTCAGCCGTTCCTTTGTCAGGCGGTGGGGGGAAACGGGGGTGGAGAGCACATTCGGGCCGGTAAGCAGGTCATGGTCCGGTGCCCAGACGAAATCGAAATTGGCGGGATCGACACGCGGATTTTGCAGAATGATCGTGAAGCAGCGGCCGCCGGATTTCCGCCGAATCATCCGCGCATAGGGGATCGACTGGCGGCCTGAGGCGATGAGAATGTCGGGCCAGGGCGGCGTTATATCTGCCTGGGGCTGTGCGGGTCCGCGCGGGGCGAGCCATTTATAGGGCGCTCTAGGGGCTACCCGCTTCACGATAGGGGCGAGACCCAGCGCCTCCGCCGCGCCGATTGCCTGCGTCTCAAATCCCGCCATGCCATTGGTCAGTACCCAGCAAGTGAGATCCGGCGTGATTTCGGTCACAATCATGCACTTTCCGGTAATATTATTGCTGAAACGCCGCGCTTGTCAGAGTAAGTAAAACGCGAAAGGCCGCAAGTCACGCTGGAATGCGGGCAAAGGGCGCGCGGCGCGAAGGGGAGTGCCATGAAGCGGGCG
>JBAYOU010000411.1:0-2562 GCA_041678065.1 Parvibaculum sp.
ACGAGATTTCCGCTTTTGAGATGGCTGCTGCAGATGAAATCCGGCACCAGGGCGAGCCCCAAGCCCGCTGCCAACGATTCCAGCATCGCATCTGCATTGTTGCAATACATGCGTGCCCGCAGTTCCACTTCCTCGCGCTCGCCTTTTGCGTTTTCCATTTCCAGATGGTTGGAGCGCGCGAGCAGCGTGTAGAGCAGAAAATCATGTGAGGCGAGATCAGCGGGCCGCTTTGGCCATCCACGCTTTTCCAGCCAGGAAGGCGCGCCCACGATATATCGCTGCACAGGCGCAAGCTGGCGCGCGATCAGGCTTGAATCCGTCAGCGCCGAGATGCGCACCGAGACATCAAATCCTTCCTCAATGAGATCAATACGGCGGTCATTCAGATCAAGCGCCACAGTAAGCTCCGGGTAGCGCGCCAGAAACTCTGGCAGCACCGGCCCAAGCTGGCGGATGCCGAAAGTCATGGGCGCGTTGATGCGCAGTGTGCCGCGCACCGCCGCCTCGATGCAGCTTGCATCCTCCGCCGCATCTTGAGCTTCCGCGACGATGCGCTGCGCACGCTCCAGCACCACGGCGCCGGCCTCTGTGAGGCTGATCCGGCGCGTGGTGCGGTTCAGAAGGCGGACGCCCAGTTCATCCTCAAGCTGCGAAACTTGTCGGCTCACCATGGATTTCGAGAGGCCAAGCGTATCCGCCGCCGCAGTGAAGCTGCCTAGCTCCGCCACACGGGCAAAAACCACGAACCCATTGAGATCGACCGCCATCGCCCTATCTCATTGTCAACCACAATGGAACAATCTGTTTCAAAACTGGAAGATTATCTCTCTAGTGAAACTGATTAGATATCCTCTATCGAAATGAAGCAATGCTTTTCGGACGTAAACCCCGCAAGGCATCCCCAATGAAGGAGGGAAGTATGAGCAGCAAGACGAAGATCCTGGTCCTCTATCACAGCTCTTATGGCCATATCGAAACGCTGGCCAAGACCGTGGCAGAAGGCGCAGCATCCGCTCCCAATGTGGAAGTGACCGTAAAGCGCGTGCCGGAAACCATGCCCGCCGACGTGATGAAGAACGCAGGCATGAAGGTCGAACAGGATGCGCCGGTGGCAAGCCCGCAGGAACTTGGCGACTACGACGCCGTAATTTTCGGCACGCCCACCCGCTTCGGCAATATGTCCGGCCAGATGAGGAGCTTCCTCGACCAGACGGGCGGGCTGTGGGCGAAGGGCGCGCTGACCGGCAAGGTGGGTAGCGTCTTCACCTCCACCGGCACCGGCGGCGGCAATGAGACAACCATCACCTCGTTTCACACCACGCTTCTCCATCACGGCATGGTGATTGTGGGTCTGCCCTACTCCGTCGGCACTGAGCTTTTCGACATTTCCGAAGTGCGTGGCGGCTCGCCCTATGGCGCAAGCACGCTGGCCGGTGGCGATGGCAGCCGCCAGCCGAGCGAGAAGGAACTGAGCCTTGCCCGCAAGCAAGGTGCTCACGTCGCCGCGATAGCCGCGAAGCTCTCGGCGTAATCATTCAGACGGGAAGCTTCGAGTGGAACTGTAACCGCGTATCGAAGCTTCGGGCCCGGCCGGCCGCTTTCCCCTCCCTCCCCCGGGGGCTGGCCGGGTTCCCCTCTTTCGGGAAAGCGCAGGAACAAAGACCATGATCGACATTCGCGATTTCAACAGCATTGGCGGCGCTGACCATGGATGGCTCGTCGCCCGGCACCATTTCTCCTTCGCCAGCTATTATGACCCGGCGCGTATGGGCTGGGGCAAGCTGCGCGTGTGGAATGACGACCTCATCCGTGCGAAGAAGGGCTTTCCGCCCCATCCGCATCGCGACATGGAAATCATCACCTATGTGCGCGAAGGCGCAATCACCCATCGCGATCATCTGAATAATGAAGGCCGCACCATTGCGGGCGATGTTCAGGTGATGTCGGCTGGGCGCGGTATCCAGCATGAGGAATGGAACCTGGAAGACAAGGATGCCCGCATCTTCCAGATCTGGATTGAGCCGGACCAGCGGGGCATTCGTCCGCGCTGGGAAACAGCGACCTTCCCGAAGGATGCACGCAAGGGCAGGCTTGTGCCGCTCGCAAGTGGCAAGCCGGATGCACCGGCCGAAGCACTCTGGATTGCGCAGGATGCCGAAGTGCTCGGCGCAACGCTGGACGCGGGCGCCGAGGTGACCCATGTCCTTGGCAAGGAACGCCTCGCCTATCTCGTGCCCGCAAGGGGACGGATTGAAGTGAATGGCGTCGAGGTTTCGGAACGCTCCGGCGCGGCGATCCGCGATGTCGAAACGCTCACGATCCGCGCGATCGATGATGCCGAGATCGTGCTTGTGGACCTGCCGCCGGAAGAATAGGCGGCAACCGTAAGCCAGCAAACATAGTGAAGGGATAAAAGATGGGACTCCTCATTGACGGAAAATGGACCGACAAGTGGTATGATACCAAATCCACAGGCGGTGCCTTCAAGCGGCAGGAGTCTTCCTTTCGCAACTGGGTAACAAGAGACGGTGAGAGCGGCTTTCCGGCAGAGGCGGGCCGCTA
>JBAYOU010000412.1:0-2561 GCA_041678065.1 Parvibaculum sp.
CGTCGCTCTCGCCGTTATCTCTGTGCTGCCGGTCTTCTGACGGCGCAGATTTCTTGAAAGTACCGGCAGCGGACTCCCTCACGCCCCCCCGGGGTCCGCAACGGCGCAAGGCCCGCGTTCTTCAGAACGCGGGCCGACTTTCTTTGAGGGAGCATCAAGAAAGGGCCGGTGCATTTCTGCCCGGCCCCCTGTCTCGGTATCAGCGCCGAAGACTCAGTCCTTCAGTGTGCATTTGCCATTATTGATGACGACGACATCGCGTTCCTTCACGCGGGCGCGGAAGGAGATCAGTCCCTTTTCCTTCCAGAGGTCAACCGTCACCGTATCGCCGGGAAAAACTGGCGCGGAGAAGCGCACATCAAAGCCCGTGATTTTCGTCGGATCATAGTCCAGCGCGCCTGAGATGATCGCGCGGCAGCATGTGCCATAGGTGCAAAGCCCGTGCAGGATCGGCTTCGGAAAGCCGACGGCCTTTGCAAATTCCGGATCGGAGTGAAGCGGGTTGCGGTCGCCGGAAAGGCGATAGAGCAGCGCCTGATCCGGCGTCGTCTGCGCATCGATGCTCATATCCGGTTCGCGATCCGGCAGCTTGTGCGGCTCGGGCGCGCCTTCGCGCGGTCCGCCAAAACCGCCATCGCCACGCGCGAAAATGGTGGAAGTCAGTGTGCAGAGCTTGTCGCCACCCTTTTCGGTGAGGTCGGTCTCGGTGACAATGATTGCGCCCTTGCCTTCGCCCTTGTCCCAGGCACCTACAACGCTGCTATCTGCAACAATCTTCGCCGCAACAGGAAGCGGGCGATAGAGTTTCAGCCGCTGCTCGCCATGCACAACCATGGCGTAGTTGATACCGCTGTCCCCGATTGCGCCCGCGCCCCAGGCGATCACGGTTGCAAGCGTCGGCACGGTTTTCAGGTTTTTCTCATAGACGAAAGGAAGCTCCTTCTCGTCCAGGGCATTGCGCCCGAAGCCGATGCCGAGCGCATAAAGCATGGTCTCGCGGTCGCCATAGCTGAATTCCTGGCCTGTTGCCTTCAGGCTCATCAGCTTGTCGTAATTGATTGCCATTTCGGCCTTCCTCCATTTGTCCCGGATTTATCGTTGCGCATAGCAAAGCGATTCCACACTTGCGGCGCAAGTAGCCAGTCGTTGGGGAGGGAAGACGGCCTAGCGCTCGCCGAGCACTTTCCAGAGGCTCGTCACCGTCATCACATCTTCCGCGCCGACGCTGAGGCGGCCCGAGACGAAAAGGATCGCCCGGGTTTTCCGCTCAAGCCGGGTGCGACATTCGATGAAGTCGCCCGCTCGCGCCGGAGCCAGAAAACTCCCCTGCATGCTCAACGTGACGCAGCTTTTGCCAACCAGAGCGCGATTGGCCGCTCCGCCGAGAAAAGCATCGGCAAAGGTGAGCATCATGCCTTCATGCACCTCGCTGTCAGCGTTCACATGTCGCTTGTCGGCAATGAAGCCGAATATCAGCTCGCCCGCTTCATCCATGCGTTCGAAGAAGGGGCCTAGATGCGCTTCGAACGGATCGTGAAGGTCGCATTTCTGCCAGCCATCCGGCGGTGCGACATCCACGGGCGAGGGGAGTGGGGTTCTCATGCGCCTTTCGGTTCCTTGATCGCATAGACGCCAGTGACTGTCATGAGAATACGGTCGCCACTCCGAATATCACCGGAGATGAAAAGCACGGTGCGCGTCGCGCGGCTCACCCGGGCTTTCCCCGTCACGGTTTCACCCTTTTCGCCCGCGCTCACAAAGTCGCAATTGAGCGAGAGCGCGCTGACGCTCGCGCCGGGTTGTTTCCCGGTTAAGACTTGCCGCGCCACATCGCCAAGCACGATGCTCGCAAAAGCCATCATCATGCCGCCATGCAGCCGGTCATCACCGTTCAGATGATGCTCGGCGATGTCGAAGCTGTAATTCTCACCATCCCTGAAAACGGGCCCGGCAAAGCCGCCGAAACCGCTTGTATCAACCTGTACTTTACTCATGGAAAAAATATCCGGGGGGAAATGGGTACTGTGTGCGCCCTATCTAAAGGCTGATGACCCCAGAAACAAGAAAGCGACAAGAAAGGCCCCACGAAAGGGGCCTTTGAAGGAGGGATAGAGACCCGACGCCACCCCTGGGGGTGGGGGACATATGAGGGCGGGATGACGCCGGGTCTGTCGGGACCGCAACTCTCGTCGCGATGCCAGTTACGGAATTAAACGCCGGGCGCCCGATTAGGTTGCACGCCGATCCATTTATGCGGCACACCGAATTCTTCAAGGGTGGCGGCTACCGCATAGACGCGCTCTTCGGTGACCTGCTGCGCGTCAATGCTGTCAGCGGTGAAGGCTGCCTCGGCGGGCAGAACGGTGATGTTATGAAGGCCGCGATAGGTGATTTCTTCTGCGACCGCCCGCAAAAGGGTTGCCGCTTCGTCGCCGGGCGTCACGGCACCTTCAGAGAAATAAACCTCGAACACCACGCGCTCGCTATCATTCACGCCATAGCCGGGTGAACGGGGTGCCACCGGATCGATGGCGGTGATGAGGACCGTCCGTTCGCTGAGA
>JBAYOU010000413.1:0-2551 GCA_041678065.1 Parvibaculum sp.
AGCGCGCTGGTGAGCGGCTCAAGCGCAACGGAAGAAGCGGTGTTGCAGGCAATCACGACCATTTTCACATCATGGCGGAGCAGATGTTTCGTCGCCTGCGTCGCATAGGCAGTCACGGTCTCGGCGCTTTTCGTGCCATAGGGCAGCCGCGCCGTGTCACCAAGATAGACGAGATGTTCGTAAGGCAGAGCCGCGCGCAAGGCTTTCAGAACCGTGATGCCGCCAATGCCGCTGTCAAAAACACCGATGGGCCGCTCGTCGCTCATCCGCCAACGCCTCCGGCTGGCAGGATCAGAAAGCCGACAATCTGATCGATGGAGAAGCTGAGCAGCGCCGCAAAAATGACAATGGCAATGGCCGGTCCCTGTTCCGCACCCAGCACTTCACGCGCAATCCGCCAGTGATAGACAAACAGCACGGCGAGTGCGGGTAGCATCAGGAAAAGTGCTGCGCCATCCGAATAAAGGCCGAGCGAATAGGGCACCAACGGCAGCGCAAAAACCGCATTGGTAAAAAGAACGCCCCAATTGAAGGTAATGAGATAGGGCGTGTAAGCCTGCGCAAGACCGAGCGCGCGCGTGATGGGGGCCATCGCAAAGAGGAACACCGCCCAATAGATCACCGTGCCGAGCATCTCTGCCGTGATGAACGGCCCGAAGGGAATCTCGATCGGGAAATGATCGCTGCTTGTTGCAAGGCGAAGCGCAGCGGTAGAGGAGAAGAAGAGGATCGGCAGGGAGAGCAGCAAGCCCGTAAAGCTGCTGAGAGCGCCTTCCGGCGAGAGATCAAAATATTGTTGCGCGCGCTCGTCGCCAATCAGCAAATACCAGGCACCCACCATCGCATTGCTGATGACCGCGCCGTTCACGAGGAAAACCCGCTGAAATAGCCGCGCAAGATCGCCTCATAAATATTGGCAAGGCGAGAAATGTCGTCAACGCCCGCATTTTCATCGACCTTGTGCATGGTCGCATTCGGCAGCCCGAATTCCACCACCGGCGCATAGGCGCGGATGAAGCGCGCATCTGATGTGCCGCCCGTTGTCGAAAGCTCAGGCGTGATGCCGGTCACTTCCTCGATGGAGCTTGCAATCAGCGCGGAAAAATCACCGGGCGGGGTGAGGAAGGCTTCGCCGCTCGTCGCTGTCTTCAATGTGTAGCTGCCGCCTTTTTCTGCCGTAACCGCGTCGAGAACCGAGCGCATCCAGTCTTCGAGAGAGGCGCCTGTGTGGAGGTCATTGAAACGGATATTGAAGACGGCCTTCGCGCTTGCCGGAATGACATTCGTAGCTGTATTTCCGACATCGACGGACGTTATTTCAAGATTGGAGGGCTGGAAGTGATCCGTCCCTTCATCAAGCATATGCGCATCAAGTCGCTGCAGCATTTCAAGAAGGCGGGGCACCGGGTTGTCGGCAAGATGCGGATAGGCAACATGGCCTTGCGTGCCATGCGCTGTGAGCCAGCCATTGATGCTGCCCCGCCGCCCGATCTTCACCATGTCGCCGAGCTTTTCCACACTGGTCGGTTCGCCCACAAGGCAATGGTCGATTTTCTCACCTCGTGCGGCGAGCGTTTCGAGCATCTTCACCGTGCCATTGATGCTCGGGCCTTCTTCATCACCCGTAATGAGGAGGCTGATCGAACCCTTGAAGCCGCCAGAAGTGACCAGCCGTTCTGCCGCTGCCGCAAAGGCTGCGATGGCGCTCTTCATGTCGGCGGCGCCGCGCCCATAAAGCCGTCCCTCCCGGATTGCGCCTTCAAAGGGATCCACCGTCCAGGCGGCCTTTTCACCTACCGGCACCACATCCGTGTGCCCGGCAAAGCAGAAATGCGGCGCCTCGGTGCCTAAGCGCGCATAGAGATTATCGACATCGGGCGTGCCCTCTGCCGAATAGCGCAGGCGCTCGCAGCGAAAGCCGAGCGGGGTGAGATATTCTTCGAGAAGGCTCAGCGCCCCCGCTTCCGCCGGTGTGACACTCGGACAGCGGATCAGCTCCACTGCAAGGGCGAGCGGATCATAGGGGCGGGAAGGGGCTGTTGGTGCGTTCATGAACCAAAGCTCTACCGCGCCCCCCGAAGGAGTGCAAGCAAACCTCAAATGGTGGCGTGATGTCGCCTCAGTCGCGCAGCAATTCGTTGATCGAGGTCTTGGAGCGGGTCTGCGCATCGACTGTCTTCACAATGACGGCGCAGTAAAGCGACGGTGAGGGTGAGCCATTCGGGTTGGGCTTGCCCGGCAGCGATCCCGGCACCACCACCGAATAGGGTGGCACCTTGCCGATATGGATTTCGCCGGTCGCGCGGTCGATGATCTTGGTCGAGGCAGAGATGAAGACGCCCATGGAGAGGACGGCCCCTTCGCCAACAATCACGCCTTCCACGACTTCCGAGCGCGCACCGATGAAGCAATTGTCCTCGATGATGACAGGGTTCGCCTGCAGCGGCTCAAGAACGCCGCCAATGCCGACGCCGCCCGAGAGATGCACATTCTTGCCGATCTGCGCGCAAGAGCCGACCGTGACCCATGTGTCCACCATCGTGCCTTCATC
>JBAYOU010000414.1:0-2539 GCA_041678065.1 Parvibaculum sp.
CAAGTTCCAGAACTTCATGCAGGACAGAGATTTCGTATCAGCGAGCCTTTCCTACGCATTCTGATTTCTGCTTACACACGACCAGCAAAACGCCCCGTCTTTTGACGGGGCGTTTCTTGTTTCAGGCACAAGGATCAGGCGGCGGCCTTTTCCTTGCCGGGTGCGAAGCGGCCATAGAAAGTTTCGTTCTTCGATGCCATGTCGCGTAGCAGCTTGTTCGGCGTGAAGCGGGGCCCGTATTTCCGGGCGAGCTTGTCACATTCCTCCACGAAGGCTGCCGTGCCGACCATGTCGATCAGCGAGAGCGGGCCGCCTGCCCAGGGCGCGAAGCCCCAGCCAAGAATAGCGCCGACATCCGCATCGCGCACGTCCGTCACCACGCCTTCCTCGAAGCAGCGCGCCGCTTCCAGCGCCTGAATGTAGAGGAAGCGATTGCGCAGCTCCTGCACGTCAATCGCATCCGGGTCCTGGCTGCTGCCGACGAGATCGGCGAGGCCCGGCCAGAGGCGCTTCTTGCCGCCCTTATTGTCCGGCGCGGGATAGTCATAGAAGCCCTTGCCGGCCTTCTTGCCGACACGACCAAGCTCCACAACCATCTTTTCGATCAGGCTGTCTGCAGGGGTCTCGACATATTTGTCACCGAGGTCCTTTTTCGTCTGCTGACGTACTTTGTAGGCGAGATCAAGTGCCACTTCGTCGTTGAGCGCGAGCGGTGCCACGGGCATGCCGGTCATCTTGCCCACATTCTCGATCATCGCGGGCGGCACGCCTTCGCTCAGCATGGCAATGCCTTCGCCCACATAGGTGCCGAAGCAACGTGATGTGTAGAAGCCGCGGCTGTCATTTACGACGATGGGCGTCTTGCGGATCTGCTTCACATAGTCCATCGCCTTGGCGAGCGTCTCATCGCTCGTCTTCTTGCCCATGATGATTTCGACAAGCTGCATCTTGTCCACGGGGGAGAAGAAATGGATGCCGATGAAGTTCTCAGGCTTTGTTGAGGCTTCCGCCAGACCCGTGATCGGCAAGGTGGATGTGTTCGAACCATAAATGCCGCCCTCCGCAAGTTGCGGCTCGGCCTTCTTCGTCACCTCCGCCTTGATGTCGCGATTTTCGAACACGGCTTCGATGATGAGGTCGGCGCCCTTCAGCTCGTCGTAATTTGTCGTCGGCTTGATGAGGGCGAGAAGCTTGTCTGCCTTTTCCTGCGTGGTCCGGCCGCGCTCAAGCTGCTTTGCGAGCAGCTTCTCGGAGTAGGCCTTGCCCTTTTCCGCGTTTCCCTGATCGGTGTCGAGCAGCACCACTTCCATGCCCGCCTGCGCGGAGACATAAGCAATGCCGGCACCCATCATACCTGCGCCAAGAATGCCGAGCTTCTTCACCGCAAAGGGAGCCACACCCGCCGGGCGACGCGCGCCCTTGGCGAGTTCCTGCATGGAGAGGAAGAGCGAACGGATCATCGCCTTGGAGCGCGGATCCATCAGCAGCTTCGTGAAGTAGCGCGTCTCGATGCGAAGGCCCGCTTCGATCGGCACCTGCAATCCTTCATAGACGCAGGACATGATGTATTTCTGCGCCGGGAAGTTGCCGAAAGTCTGCTTGTGCAGCGTGGCATTACCGATGGTGAAAACCTGGCCGCCCTTCGGATCGTGCGGGCCGCCACCGGGGATACGATAGCCTTCGCGGTCCCAGGGCTGCACGGCGATCGCATAAACTTCCGGACCCTTCTTGCCGAGTTTGATCTTCGGCTGGGCAAAGCCTTCTGTGAGCCACGCCTTTGCGGCGGACACTTCTTCGCCCGGCGCAACAAGCTTGTGACAGATGCCAGCCTGAACCGCTTTTTCCGGCGTCAGCGCCGTGCCCTGCAGGATGAGCGGGAGCGCGGCCTGCGCACCGATGAGGCGCGGCAGGCGCTGTGTGCCGCCGCCGCCGGGAAGAAGCCCGACTTTTGCTTCCGGCAGACCGATCTGCGTCTTCGGCTTGTTGCTCACCACGCGGTAGTGGCAGGCAAGCGTTACCTCGAGGCCGCCACCAAGCGCGGTGCCGTTGATCGCGGCTGCCACCGGCTTGCCGCAGGTTTCGAGACTGCGCAGCAGCATGTTGAATTTGAGGTTGCCCTCATACATGGCGCGAACGCGGTCTTCTTCCGAGCCACCGCCTGAACCGCCACCGGCCTGACCGCCCATCATGGAAAGGTCGGCACCGGCGCAGAACGCATCCTTGCCGGAGGTGAGGATCGCGCCCTTGATCGCGTCGTCGCCCATGATCTTTTCGATGATCGAAGCCATGTCGGCCATGGAGCTCTGTGAGAGCACGTTCATCGAGCGGTTGGGCATGTCCCAGGTGATCAGCGCAATGCCATCACCATCGACCTCGAACTTGAAGTTTTCGTAAGTGGTCATTTTGTTTCGCCTCTCCCCGGTTACACGCGTTCGATGATGGTGGCCGTGCCCATGCCCGCGCCAACGCAAAGTGTGACAAGCGCGGTGTTGAGGTCGCGGCGCTCCAGTTCATCGAGCACCGTGCCGAGGATCATGCC
>JBAYOU010000415.1:0-2537 GCA_041678065.1 Parvibaculum sp.
CTATCGCTCGCGCTTTGGTGGCTTTGAGGGTGAGCAGGCTGCCCGCGATGCCTGTGGCCGTCTCGCCCGGCAATCGATCCAGTGCATCCCCATTCCGCCGACAAACTGGGCGCTGCCGCAATCTGCCGAAGGCCGGGAAAACCGGCGCGGCTAGGCTCCGTCCCGCTCTTCCCTCATCTTCTCCAGCGGCAGGTCCAGCATCTCTACCAGCGCCCGCACCTCTGCGCGCGCTGCGACATGCGACATGGACATCTGCGTCTCGACGCCCTCATCCCGCAGATCGAGCAGCGTAAGGCCGGAGGGGAACATCTCGCGGAAAATCACGCGCTCACCAAAGCCCGGCCCCGCGCGAAAGCCGATGCGCCCGGCAAGCGCGGTCAATACCGCCTCGACGCGCCGCTTGTTCTTCGCATCAAGATGCGAGAGACGGTTGCGGACAACCACCCAGTCAATCTCGCCCGCGTCGCGCACCGCGCGGCGCTTGCGGCTCTCCCAGACCATCTCGCTGTAAACACTCGGCCCCTTGATGCGATAGGTCTGCGGATCGACGCGGCCCAGCAGGTCGAAATCCACAAAGCTGTCATTCATCGGTGTGACAAGCGTATCCGCCCGCGCATGGCCAAGGCGCGAGAGATTGCTGTCCGAGCCGGGACAGTCGATAACCAGAAAATCATTCGCCGCGGAAAGACGGGCGATCGTTGCATCAAGCTCCGCCTCTTCCGCCGCATTGGCCTCGGCAACCGTTGGCGCATTGGACTTCGTGATGACGACATGGTCGGGCATGACGAGGTTCACATTCGCCGCATCCGCCCAGGCCTTGCGGTTTTCCACATAGCGGGTGAGCGAGCGCTGCCGGCCATCCAGATCGACGGAGCCAACACGGAAACCTTCCCGCAGCAAAAAGGCAATGAGATGCATGGCGGTGGTGGTCTTGCCCGACCCGCCCTTTTCATTTCCGAGCACAATTATATGTGCTTTTGGACGCGCCCGCTCATCGCCAGTCATAGCCCAGCCAACTCATCTAATCCCCATCGAATCGAGGGGAAGTCTGGTGGCAGAGAGGGAGGGCGTCAACATCGAGACGAACGGGCCTGGGGGGTGAATAGCGGTATCCTCTTGCGGCCTCCCCCGTCCCTCCGGCTACACTCATAAAACCTGCTGGCGGGGGCCGGTCGTTGCCGCCTCACCTCCTGGCGACAACATCCGGAGACCAAGCGCATGAAGGGCCTGCTCACTCTCGACCAGCTTTCAGACTTCGTTGCGAGCGGCGAGATCGATACCGTCGTCATGGCAATGCCAGACATGCAAGGGCGCCTCGTCGGCAAGCGGATGGCCGTCCCCTACTTCCTCGATACAGCCGTCCATGAAACCCATGCCTGCAATTACCTCCTCACCGTGGATACGGATATGGAGCCGGTGCCAGGCTATAAAGCGGCAAGCTGGGCGCAGGGCTATGGCGACTTCGCGCTCAAGCCCGACCTTGCAACGCTGCGCCGTATCCCCTGGCTGCCGGGCACGGCCCTCGTGATCTGCGACACAGTGGACCATGACGGGCAGGATATACCGCATGCGCCACGCTCGATCCTGAAGAAGCAGTTGAAGCGCGTCGCCGCGATGAAGATGAAAGCCTTCACCGCTTCCGAGCTTGAGTTCTATCTCTTCGATGACAGTTATGAGACCGCACATGAAAAGCGCTATCAGGGCCTGAAGACGCCCAACTGGTATATCGAGGACTACCACATCTTTGCGACCAGCAAGGAAGAAGGCTTCATGCGGACCATCCGTAATGGCCTTGAGGGCGCGGGCATTCCCGTCGAAAACACCAAGGGCGAATGGGGTCCCGGCCAGGGCGAGATCAATATCCGCTATGCCGAAGCACTGGAGATGGCCGACCGGCATACCATTCTGAAAAACGGCATCAAGGAAATCGCCTGGCTGCATGGCAAGGCGGTCACCTTCATGGCGAAGTGGAACTATGAACTCGCCGGTTCCTCCTGCCACATCCACATGTCGCTATGGGACGAGAAGGCGAAGTCCGCGCATTTCTTCGACGAGAAAACCGAGCCTTACTGCATGTCGGAACTTTGCCAGCAATTCCTTGCGGGTCAACTTCGCCATGCGCGCGAGATCACCTATCTCCTCGCGCCCACCATCAATTCCTACAAACGCTTCGTGAATGGCTCCTTCGCGCCAACCAATATCGTGTGGTCCAATGACAATCGCACAGCCGGCTTCCGCATGTGCGGCACAGGAAAGAGCCTGCGCATCGAATGTCGCATTGGTGGCGCGGACTTGAATCCCTATCTCGCCTATGCGGGGCTTCTGGCAGCGGGCCTTGAAGGCGTCGAAAAGAAACTCACGCTCGAGCCGGAATTCCGCGGCGATGCCTATGGCGCTGCAGGTATCCCCACCCTGCCAAAGAACCTCCGCGATGCGCTGAGCGAGATGGAAAAATCCGACACGCTCCGCAATGCGCTTGGCGACGATGTGATCGAACATTATCTCCATACGGGCCGCTGGGAGCAGCATGAATATGA
>JBAYOU010000416.1:0-2530 GCA_041678065.1 Parvibaculum sp.
CATCCGCCTGTTGAAGATGCAGCCGCATCCCGAAGGCGGCTATTTCGCCGAAACCTTCCGGGACGCGGCGGAGGGCGCGCGCGCCCACTCAACCGCCATCTACTATCTGCTACGCGAAGGTGAACGCTCGCACTGGCACCGCGTGGACGCTGCCGAAGTCTGGCACTGGTATGCAGGCGGACCGCTTGCGCTTTCTCTTTATGCGGAGGGCGGCAAACAGGAGACGCGGATGCTGGGGCAGAACCTCGGAGCAGGCGAACGGCCCCAGATCGTCATTCCGCCCCATATCTGGCAGGCGGCGGAGCCGAAAAGCGCATGGACGCTTGTGGGCTGCACGGTAGCCCCCGGCTTCGAGTTTTCCGGCTTCGAAATGGCCCCGCCCGGCTGGGCACCCGGCGCGGATTAACCGTCACATCATTTCCTGATGCCCTGTTGCCCGCAGGTGCTGGCAGGCAAAGCCAGAGAGACTAGACTACGCCCATTCGGGCCGCATTGGTCCGCGGGGGGTGGGGTGAGACTGTCCGTTACACTGTTGAGCCTTTGCGTGGCGCTGCTCGCCGCGCTCCCTGCTGCGCCTGCGCGCGCGGATGCAGCTGCCTGCCCGGAAACACCCACCATCGCCGTGCCAACAGCGGGCGGCCCTGCCTATGGCACGCTGCAATATGCCCGCACCGTCAATCTCGGCCCAAAACAGGTGGCACTCACTTTCGATGACGGTCCCTCGCCTGACGTAACACCGCTCATCCTCGACATTCTGGACCAGCACTGCGTGAAGGCGACCTTCTTCATGGTCGGCATCTATGCAGAAAAGCACCCGGATATTGTGCGCGATGTGGCGGCACGCGGGCACACCATCGCGACGCATACATGGTCGCACCCGAACAATCTCCGCCACTTGCCTCTTTCCAATGCGCAGCGCGAAATCCGGCGCGGCTTTGAGGCGGTGGAAAGCGCGCTCGCCTCCGCACCCGCCGATGCCCGCGCGCGGCTCATGCCCTTCTTCCGCTTTCCGGGCCTTAATGACAGCCAGCCACTGATGCGCTGGCTTGGCGAACGCAACATTGCTACGCTTTCCTGCGAATTCGGCGCGGATGACTGGCGCACCATCAGCGCCTCCGAAGTGCGCCGCCGCGCCATGCGCAATATCCGTTCGGTCGGGAGCGGCATTCTCATCCTGCATGACACCAAGCCGCGCACGGCCAGCATGCTTTCCTCGCTCGTCACCTCGCTTCGCGCGGAAGGCTATGAGCTGGTGCAGCTTGTAGGGCAGGAAGGCGCGCGCGAGCTTGCCTTCAACGTGCCTGATCCGCTGCTGCGCCCGGATGGCGATAAAGCCGCAGAAGAAGCTATCCAGTCTGCAAGGCTCCGGCCTGCCGCCAGCCCCCTCATTGAACCCTGATCCGCACCCGGATAGTTTTTCGGTATGAGCAATATGAAGTCGAAGCGACACGGACCAAACCGGAGAGAGGTGCTCCATCTGGCGGCAGGGGCAGCCACGCTCATCGCCATGCCATCCATCGTCCGTGCCGAGACGCCTTACAAAAAGACGCTTCGCCTTCAAAGCCTCAATTCAGGCGAGAAGCTCACCCTCACCTTCTGGACCGACAAGGGCTATGATGCGGACGCACTGAAGCGCATGAGCTGGTTCATGCGCGACCTGCGCACCGGCGATGTGCATGACGTGCATCCGGGCCTGCTCGATCTTCTCTGGGAGATCGACAGCCATACGCGTTCGAAAAATCCGATCTACACAATGTCCGGATACCGCTCGCGGAAAACAAATGACTGGCTGCACAAGCGCGGCAATGGCGTTGATCCCGGTAGCTTCCATATGCGAGGCATGGCGATGGATGTGACGCAGAACTTCACCGACCCGGAAGAAATCTATCGCGTGGCAAAGAAGCTCGGGCGCGGCGGCGCAGGCTACTACCCGACGAAAACGCCTTATGTGCATGTCGATATCGGCCCGCCGGATTTCTGGACCTATCCCGGCATGCCCCGCCCCGGCCGCGACGAGGAATATGATCGGCAGCAGGCAGAAGCGGAAACAACCGAAAGCTGAAATGAAAACGCCCCGGCAACAACCGGGGCGTTTCCTTTCGTAAGGGTGACATCCTCACCCCGCAATATATTGCGCGCCATTCGCGGTGAGCGTCGCGCCCGTGACGAAACCCGCCTTTTCATCGGCGAGGAAGGTGACGCAATGGGCAATCTCTTCCGCCTTGCCAAGCCGACCAACGGGGATCGTTGCGATGATGCTTTCAAGCACCTTCTCCGGCACAGCGGCAACCATATCCGTGTCGATATAGCCGGGCGCAATGCAGTTCACCGTGATGCCCTTGCGCGCCACTTCCTGTGCCAGCGCCTTGGTGAAGCCGATGACGCCCGCCTTGGCCGCCGAATAATTCGTCTGCCCCATCTGGCCTTTCTGGCCATTGATCGACGAAATATTGATGATGCGCCCGAAGCCGCGATCGCGCATACCATTAATGAGCGGCTGGCACATGTTGAACATGGAATCGAGATCGAC
>JBAYOU010000417.1:0-2526 GCA_041678065.1 Parvibaculum sp.
TATCGACGTTCAGACGATCACCAACCAGAACGCAGTCGTCACGGCCATTGAATGCAAAGGTAAGGAGCCGGGCGGTGTGTTGAGTCTGGCAGAGGTGGAGGAATGGCTCGCGAAGATTCCCACATTCCGCGCTCATTACGCTCAGCACGGGTATTTGCGCGAGGCAGAGCAGCGCTTCGAGATCTGGACGAGTGGCAGCATCGCACCTGATGCGCTGGCGAAGCTGGAAGAGGAACGGGTCCGCCGCGTAAAGGCGAAGATCGACTGGAAGAACGGCGATGCCGTTCTGGCGCTGGCGAGGGCGGGCAAAGAGAAGGCGCTTGCCGATGCTCTCAACCAGCACTTCTTCCGTCATCCGCTTGCCGAAGTCGCCAAGCAATTCGAAGCCGACGAGGCCACAGGAAAAGTGCCGTCATGGATGGCTCCCACGAAATCTAACATTCCTGAGTTCCAAGGCCCGGCGATTGAAGTCGCCCCGTCGGATGGCGAGTTGGACGCCGCCGAGACCTAGCGCCCTAATTTAGGATCGCGGGTTTGCCCTTGGTTTGCCTGCTCAGGCGTTGCGGTATCGGGAGGTTGATTCAGGAACGCCGCGAAGCGCCGGGCGTGCCGCACATGATCCTGACGTGTATGAGATCCCACTCCGCGCATGACCGAGGCGAGCAGATTCAAGGAGCGGATGCATAGGGGGCCACCAGCGGGAGAAACGAAATACCCCGTGAAGTGTCCGAAATTGCCGCCATTAGCCATCTAAATGCCGCTGAAAACCGCCGTCGGGCACTACCCGCCACGAGCCGTTCCGTAGTGGAGTGTGCGGGATTCGATCCGACTTAAAGGAGGGCTATAGCGTAAAAGTAGTTATCATCTTCACCCGGCGCGGCGCGCCATTTACTCCCGATAGTTGTGGAGAATCAGCGGAAGGCGAAGAGTTCGTGGCGGATGAGCCGGGCGGGGAAGCCGTGGTTTTCCGCGCGGGTGCGGATCGCGCCGAGCAGTCCTTTCGGACCGCACACCGCTATGTCCAGCGAGGCCTTGTCGGCTCCTGTCACCAGCTCGGCAAAGCGCCTTGTGAACGCTTCCGAATTGGCTCCGGCGGAAACGGGTATGAACTCTATGCCGCGCTTTTCAGCCATTTCCTTCAGCACCTCCACCTCGGGAAAAGCGCGGCCCGGCGTGAAGAAATAGAACAGCGTCACCCGATCAAAGCCGGTCGCTTCCTCGTCTCTCAGCCAGGCAATGAAGGGCGATATGCCTACGCCGCCGCCGATCCAGATTTCGCGGGTGCAGTCCAGCTTTCTCTCGAAGCGGCCATAGGGGGCATAGACATCCGCATGCATTCCCGGCTCGACCCTCGAGACAAGCTCGGTCGTGTAGTCGCCGAGAGCGCGGATGACGAAACTGATCCTTCCGTCTGCACGAGGTCCCGACACAATGGTGAATGGATGCGGCTCGCGCAGCCCGTCAACATTCATGCGCAGGAAGCCGAAATGGCCCGGCTGAAAACTTGCGCGATGGCTCACAGGCGCAAGTTCGATTTCTGCCGCACTTGCTCCCCGCGAGACACTGACAACCTCGTAGTGACCATGCCGCGCCACCAGCGGATAGAGCAGCAGCTTGTAGGCGGCCGCAATGACAGCGAGCGCCGAGAGGCCCGCGAGCCACAGGCCGGCGGGGCTGACAAGTGCTACGGGTGACTTGATGCTGAGCCAGTGAAAAATCACGATGAGGAAGAGCGGCCCTGACAGGCGGTGCCACCAGCGCCACGTGCTGTAGCGAATGTTCCGGTTGAGCGCGAGCATGACGATGCTCATCACGGCAACGAAACTTGCCTGCCTGACGAAACGGGTCCAGCCGGATGGCAGATCGAGGATCACCCCCACCTGCCACAGAGGATCGCCTGCCTTGAAGAGAAGGTGGATCGAGGCGAGAGAAAGAGCCGCCACGGCGATCCATTTGTGCGCATCATAAACCCGGTCGAGCCCGCGGAAGCAGCTTTCGACTACCGCCCATCGCGCCGCGAGAATGGTTGCACAGGCCATCAGCGCCAGTGCGGAAACACCGCTCGCAAGGCTCAGCGTTGCGATGGTAAGCCATGTTTCTGCTGGAACCGCAATCAAGGTCAGAACGAGGCTGATGGCGATGATCGCAGAGACCGCATGCCACGATTTCATGATGAGGGCTCCATGGTTGCGGCAGTGAATGGCCTGCCTCTCCAGCATGGGATGAAGAATGAGGGGCGGTCAATTCGTTGACTGACTTTTCCCGACACCCGCGCGCACAAGCCGCAGTTTTGGCGCGCCGCCCCCTTGTGCGATAATCGCGATCAACTTTCATTATCATCCGCCACAGCGAACCATCTCTACGGGCGGACGGTCAGGCAGGGTTTATGTCGAGGACGCTTTATCTCATTGGCGGCTTTATCGCACTTGGTCTTGGCGGGCTCGGTGTGATCCTGCCGCTGCTGCCGACCGTTCCTTTCATCATCCTTGCGGCTTTCTGCTTTGCGCGCAGCAATGAGCGGCTGGA
>JBAYOU010000418.1:0-2524 GCA_041678065.1 Parvibaculum sp.
ACCGCCTTGGCATCAATCGTCTCGCCATTGGCGAGCTCGACGCCGTGTACCTTACGGTCCTTGATGAGAACGTCCGTCACTTCGGCTTCAAGACGCAGCGTGCCATTATGTCGGCGGATGACATTGAGCAGCGCCGTCACCAGCGCGGCCGTCCCGCCCTGCGGCATCAACGTGCCGGGCGCGCCGCCCGTTGCATCGCCGGTTTCGGAAAGCCAGGGCAGCACAAGGCGCGACGCGCTTGTCGGTGAATGCGGCCCGAGTGTCCCTCCCATGAGCGCGGCGGCGGCGAGATGCGCTTTCACTTCATCGGAAACAAAATAAGCGTCGAGATAATCCGAGATCGGCAATGTCCAGAGCCGCGCCATATCCGCAAGGTCGGCAGGCGCGACATTTGCGAGCCTGTCAGCAAAGGCGAGCCGCGTGCGCAATCCCGAAAGCCATCCCTTGGCGGGCGGGGGCAGCGATGTATTCAACAGCGGTGAGAGGCCGCGCTCCGCACGCAGCATGTCGCGGCGATAGCGTGTCCATGCATCCGCATCGCGCGGCGAGAAGCGCGCCATTTCGCGACGATGCACCGCGCCATCACGGTAATTCGCGTGATAGCGACCATCCGCGAAGCAGGTAACACCGCCATCCGTGCGCAGGAAGCGGAGCCCATGGGCCGCAAGATCAAGATCAGCCGCGATGCGCGGCGGCAGGCCGCCGCTGCCAAGCGTGAAGCGCGGCAGAAAGAAGCCGGGAGCGACTTCGTGAGGCGCGGCAATGCCGCCCGGTGCCTGCGCGCGGTCGAGCACCAGCACGTCCAGCCCCGCCCGCGCCAGATAGGCGGCGGCGACAAGCCCGTTGAGCCCGGCTCCGATCACGATGGCATCGTGACGCTTCATGCGTCCCCACTCCATACACATCTGTCACGGATTCCTGATGAGGGATTCCTGACAGCTTCCCTACCTGAAGCGTATCGTAATGACACGCTTCATGGGCCGCCCGTCCACCGCTTCGCCGAAAGCAGCGTCAGGCATTAACCATGATTGTCCGGGGATTGCCTTGCTTTCAGCGTGTTTCGCTGAACAGGGTTAATGCGGCCTGCCCCGGCCGGCAGCAGTAAGGCTGCAAATAATCAGCCAACCGCCGCGGCCGTTATGATGGAATCAAAAGCCTCGCGCACCTGCCGCTGGCTTTCGATGAGGTCGGCTTCCAGTGTCGAGAAATCCGGTGCATCCCCCGCCCGCGCGAGCCGCATGGTGAGGCCGCGCGCGGCATCTGCCGGATCGAACACACCTTCCACGCAGACACGGATCACCTGCGTCAGATTGTGGTTGAGGTTGATTGCGCGGATGAGCATGTCTGCCGTCTCGCCAGGCAGCACGCCCGCCTCGGCAATACGTAGCAGCGCGGTGCGTGTATGGGTGTGGCGGATTTCCGGATGGCTGCTCGCATGAACGAGTTGCAGATATTGGCAGATGAACTCGATATCCACGAGTCCGCCGCGAACATGCTTCAGTTCCCAGGGATTGTTGCTCTCACGCTCTTTTGCAAGGCGCGCTCTCATATGGGCAACATCAGCGGCAATCTTCTCTGCAGCACGCGGGCGAAGGATTGTTCCTGCAATGGCCTTTTCTATATCCTCTTTCAGATCATCCGGCCCGCAGATCACCCGGGCGCGTGTCAGCGCCATATGTTCCCATGTCCAGGCTTCGCTTTCCTGATAAGCAACGAAACTGTCAAACGCCGTCGCAATCGGCCCCGCATTGCCTGAAGGACGGAGCCGCATATCCACTTCGTAGAGCTTGCCTTCCGCAGTCGGCGCGGTCAGCGCGTTGATGAGCTGCTGGCAGACACGCGCATAATATTGCGACGCATAGAGCGGCCGCTCGCCATCCGACTGAGCTTCCGCATCCGGCACTTCATAGATGACGATGAGGTCGAGGTCGGAGTTCGCGCTCATCTCCTCGCTGCCAAGCTTCCCCATTGCAACAACGCAGAAACGCCCGCCCGGCATGTGGCCATGTTTCTCCGCCACCTTGTCCAATGCCGCGGGCGCAAGTGCAGAGACAAGCTCCGCCGCCAGCGCCGCATAGGCGGGGCCAGCTTCTTCTGCATCTGCACTACCGGAAAGGACACGCACGCCGAGGCGGAAGCGATATTCCCGCGCCCACACACGGGCGAAATCCAGAATATCCTGATAATCCTCCGCATGGGCGAGCACATCCATCAGGCTCTGATGCAACTCGTCCTTACCCGGCAGAACCTTGAAGAAATCAGGATCAACCACCGCTTCCAGCACGCGCGGATTGTGACTGAGATAGGAAGCAAGGCGCGGTGCCGTGCCACATATGCCCGCAAGAAGATCAAGCAGATGCGGGTTCGAATAGAGCATCGAGAAAAGCTGCACGCCGGCGGGCAGCCCCGTCAGGAAGCGGTCGAAACGGTCGAAGGCCGTATCAGGATTTGCTGTGCGCGATAGCGCGCGCAGGAGAGCAGGCATCAAGCTTGTCAACAATTCGCGCGAGCGCGTTGCGCGCGT
>JBAYOU010000419.1:0-2523 GCA_041678065.1 Parvibaculum sp.
ATCCGGCTCGACTCTGCTGCCAGTAGATTCCGAGCATAACGCGATATTTCAGGTGCTTGAGACAGAGCGCCTTGAGACGGTGGACAAGATCGTGCTCACCGCTTCCGGCGGCCCCTTCCGGACTTGGAGCGCGGCGGAGATGGAAGTGGCCACTCCGGCTCAGGCGGTTGCACACCCAAAATGGGATATGGGCGCGAAGATTTCGGTTGATTCAGCAACTTTGATGAATAAGGGGCTGGAACTCATTGAAGCACATTATTTTTTCCCGGTTGGCGAAGAGCGACTTGATGTCGTGATCCACCCGGAATCCATCGTCCACAGCATGGTCGCCTATGTGGATGGCTCGGTATTGGCGCAACTCGGTAGCCCCGATATGCGCACGCCCATTTCCTATGCACTCGCCTGGCCAGAGCGCATGGCGACCCCGTCACCAAAGCTCAACCTCGCCCAGATTGGCCGCCTCACCTTCGAAGAACCTGATCTGGAACGGTTTCCGGCGCTGAAGCTGGCCCGCAATGCGCTACAGGCTGGTGGTGCCGCGCCGACCGTGCTTAATGCTGCTAACGAGGTGGCCGTCGCGGCTTTCCTCGCCGGCGAGATCGGCTTCCTCGATATCGCCCGGCTGGTTGAGGGCGTGCAGGAGCGCGTGGGCGGGGATTACGGTGTGCCTGCGGCTCTGGAGGCCGTTTACGAAATCGACCGAAACTCACGGATTCTTGCGCGTGAGTGGGTGCAAAAATACCGCCGGTGACGTAGGCTTGTGCGGTAAAAGCCTCCAAGGAATCAAGAAGCTGCGGGGCTTGCGGGTCTAAGGGGAAACGGCGAACCTGCTCGAATGGGGCAGACGGGCCGCGCTGGAGTGGGATAACTGAGCGTGACGGAACTGTTTCTCGGGATTGGAGGCTTCGGAGAGTCGCTCTGGGGCTATCTCATTCCCTTTCTCTTTGTGCTGACCGTCGTGGTGTTTTTCCATGAGCTCGGCCACTTCTCCGTGGCCCGCTGGTTTGGCGTGAAGGTGGATACATTCTCCATCGGTTTTGGCCGCGAGATCATCGGCTGGAATGACAGGCATGGCACACGCTGGAAGGTGAGCTGGATACCGCTTGGCGGCTATGTGAAATTCGCTGGCGATGAAAATGCCGCGAGCATTCCCGATCGCGACAAGCTCCGCGCCGTCCCGGACGAGGAGAGGGCGCATCTCTTCCATTTCAAGCCGCTCTACCAGCGTGCGGCTGTAGTGGCGGCCGGGCCTGTTGCGAATTTCATTCTCGCGGTCGTCATCTTTGCCTGTGTGTTCACCTTTGTTGGCCGCACCGTTGGTACGCCGCTCATCGAAGCGGTGATCGACGGAACACCGGCCGCCGCAGCGGGCTTCAAGCCCGGCGATCGGGTTCTCGCGATCGACGGCGAACCTGTCGAGAGCTTTGAGGATATTCGCCGCGTTGTGACCACAAGCACGGGCGAGATGAGCTTCTCGATTGATCGCGGCGGCGAAGCCGTGACGCTGCGCGCGACGCCCCGGCTTCAGGAAGTCACGGACGGTTTCGGCAATGTGCACCGCGTTCAGCAGCTTGGCATTCAGCAGGGCGGCAGCTCTGAAGTCGTCAAGAGCAACATCGCGGAAGGCGTCTGGTTGGGTGTCAAGGAGACGGCGTTCATTATCGAGCGCACCTTTGACTATATCGGCGGGATGTTTACTGGCCGCGAGGATGCGGACCAGCTTCGCGGCGTAATCGGCATTGCGCAAACCTCCGGGCAGGTCGCAACCTTCGGTTTCGTTGCGCTGATGACGCTGACGGCGCTTCTTTCCGTCAGCATCGGCCTCCTTAACCTCTTTCCGGTGCCGATGCTTGATGGGGGGCACCTTCTATATTATGCGGTTGAGGCCGTGCGGGGTCGCCCGCTGGGGGAGCAGGCGCAGGAGTTCGGGTTCAAGATTGGCCTCGCGCTGGTCATGACTTTGATGGTATTCGCGACGTGGAACGATCTTTCGCGTTTGCAGGTGTTTTCGTTCCTGGGTGGATTGTTTAGCTGACAGCCACGGAGTGGCGCTCGCCGTATCACGCACTCGGGTTGCGGAATGGCGAAAGGTGACAGGTTAGGGGAAAGAATGGGGCGACTGGCCGATTGCTTGACCGGAATGACGCGCACAGCCGTGCTGAGCACGGCGCTTCTTCTGGCACCCTTTGTCGTGATCGCTCTGCCGGGCGGCGGCGGAGTTGCTTACGCCCAGGCAGTCAACATTTCCGAAATCGCCGTGCGTGGAAATCAGCGCATCGAGGAGGGCACGATCCGCTCCTATATGGAGCTGTCAGTCGGCTCTCCCTATGATCCGCAGCTTGCGGACCAGTCGATCAAGCAACTCTTTGCGACTGGCCTTTTTGCTGACATTTCAATGAGCCTTGATGGCTCGCGCCTGATTGTCTCGGTGGTCGAAAACCCGATCATCAACCGCGTTGCCTTTGAAGGTAACAGCGCGATCAGTGAAGAAGATCTGAAGAACGAAGTGCAGCTTCAGCCGCG
>JBAYOU010000420.1:0-2518 GCA_041678065.1 Parvibaculum sp.
CTTCAGATCGAAGTGACCGGACACGGCCACAATCGTTGCCGAGGTTTCGCCGGTGGCGGAATTGAGCAGCTCGTGGAGAGTCACCACTGTCTTGTCGCGGATTTCCAAGAGGCGCGTTCGCATGTTCATGATGTCGCCTGCGCGCAATTCGCGGAGGAAGCGCACATGCTCCTCCAGCGCCACCATGGCTCTACCTTCATTCCGCACGACAGAGGGTGAAATGCCGAGCGCATCACGCAGGTAGAAACCTGCATCAGAAGCGCGAGCCACATAGAACTGCACATTCATATGGCCGACTTCGTCACACTCCCAAGTGTTGACTGTGCCGCGAAACGTGTCGAGAAGATTGGTCATGGAACTTGTGATCTTGAACGCGAGTGCCGAAGCATAGGGGCCGGAACAGGGCTTGTCATGCTCCGACCAGCCCCCTGCTCTACCTTGAAATGTCGCTAGGCGACCGCGCTCTTCAAAAACGCGTCCATCCGTTCATTCGCAGCAGCGGCCAATGCGCCGGGGAAGGCGATGAAGCCATGCGCGCCGCCTGGATAGACGGCAAGCTCTGCCTGGTTGCCCGCTGCAACCCAGCGTGCATGCATGAAAAGGCTGTCATCAATCAGCGCATCGCGCGTGCCGATGGAAAAGAGCGCGGGCGGCATATCGTGAAGGCGGGCATAAAGCGGCGAGACATCCGGATCGCGCCGGTCGATATGCGGCGGCAGGAAAGCGTCGCCGAACTTTTCGATGTCGATCGTGCGCAGGATGAGCCGTTCATCGCCAAAGGCGCGTTGGCTCGGTGTCATCGACATGTCGAATGCACCGAATACGAGGTTCGCGCCACGGAAACCCGTGAAGCCATGTTTGTCGCGCATGCGCAGCAGCGTGACGGCAGAAAGATGGCCGCCCGCGGATTCACCACCAATGACGAGTGCGTCTGTGCCGAATTCCGCCTTTGCATTCTTCGCGAGCCAGATAGCCGCCGCCTCGCAATCATCCGGGCCTGCCGGATAGGGATTCTCCGGCGCGAGGCGATACTCAACGCTGACACAGGCAAGGCCCGTGCGATCCGCGATACGCTCCAGCATCGGATCTTGCTGATCGGCACCGCCCAGCACCCAGCCGCCGCCATGAATATGCAGATATACACCACGCGGGCTCTCTTCCGGCGCGATGATACGGAGCTTCACCTTGTTGCCCTTGCCGTCAATCTCGATCTCCCGGGCGCGGGTGGATTTTGGCGCAAGCGGGAAAGCGCCCTCGCCCCTTGCACGCTGCTCCCGAAAGGTCGCGACACCAATGTCCCACCATTCCGGCAGGTCCTTCATGGCATTGATGATGATGTCGTTGATGCCTTTGGTTTCCGCAGAAATGGCGGCTGCGGTGAAGAGATTAGGGTCGAACGGATTGCTGCCTGACATGGCCTTGCCTCTCCTGGCGATTCTTTTTGATTGTTTGAAGTAGAGCGGAAATTTCCAAATCCGTCTATCCGACACGCCATGCCCAATGCGCCGCACCGGCATCCATCCGGTCGGTGACTTCGAGCCGCAAATGGCGATTATGGACGGCGAGCGCGCCTTCAAAGAGCGCGTTCCAGGCATCGAAGCAGGCGGGCGTCACCCCTTTCTTGTCCTTCATCATGCGCCATGTACGGGTGGAGATTTCAGTACCCTGAACTTCCGCCTCATCGCCGCCTGCTGCAAGGAGGGTGGCAAGGTAGCGGGCAAAAGCTACCGCATCATTTCCCTCAACGCCGATCAGCGCGGCGGTCGCGTCATAACATTGCATGCCAATGAGGCGGCCCGCCTCGCGCCCGAGCCTTGACGCTTCATCCTCTCCGAACAGAGACACCGCGGCGGGCAGGATGGAGCGGATATATTGAACCGCGTAATTTCGCTTTGCCTTCACCATACGCTCTTCCGACCATTCGACATGAGGAAGTTTCGCAGGATCAACATCCGGTCCTTCCTCCCCGAAGCGGAAGCGCAGCCGCTCATCGGGAAGCAGCGGATGATCTTCCTCGATGAAATAACCTTCGAGGCAGGGATCAATCTGCGTCGTGATGCGCGTACAGACGAAGCCGAGATTGGGATTGCCAAGCGACACACCGACCTGCGAATGAAAGCCGCGCATGAAGGCGATGCTCACCTCATTCGGCACGGCGCAGATGGCGGCTCCATCCCAGATCCAGCGGGGCGGCAGATAGCGCACCCAGGCCTTCTTGTTGCTCTCGGGGATGAACTCGCATTTCACGCCGCCAACGTGGTTTGCGAGATAGATATATTGTGCGCAGGCCACCGCAGGCGGAAGGTGAGAGAGGCCGAGGCTTTTCCAGCCTGCAAGAAATTTCTCCTCATGCTGCGCCCGGAAGGTGCGGAATGTCAGTTCCGTCGCCGCCGCTTCCCCCTTGAAGACGACGGCGCGCAGGATGAGCCCTGTCAGAAAGCGCTGATGCAGATCGGCACTTGCGCGCCAGGCATCAAGTTCGCGCGATGTAGCCCCGGTCATATCCCCTCCTCTTCAA
>JBAYOU010000421.1:0-2508 GCA_041678065.1 Parvibaculum sp.
CACACCATTCACGGTAAGGCCGGTGATGGTGGTTGAGTCCACGGGCGGCGCAAGACGGCCCTGCGCATCGAACGCGTAAGACTGACCGATATTTGCCCATTTGGTAGCGGCACCAGTTGCACCGTCATCTACCTTGTAGAAGAGGTTCCAGGTGTCGCCGCCACCTGCCGCATTATCGACCTTCGCCCAGCGGAACTGAATATTGGCAGGCGCACCCATCGCGTCATAGCCCGTCACCGCGCCGCCGGAGAGCGAATTGTCGAGGAAAATATCCTCATTCGCAGCCGAGATGGCGCTGAGATCAGCGAGCGCCGGCGTAAAGCGCGCAACTGTCAGCAATTCGCTGTTCGCAATGCCTGGATCGGCATTTACCGTTTTCGGCCAGAGCGGCAGGTTCGCCTTGTAGTCGATGGACGAGGTGGTGCGCGCTGCCAGGAAATCGCGGTTGATCTGGATGCGGCCCGGCGTGTCGCCCGTGGGGTTGCCCGTTGTCGGGTCGATCATCAGACCCTGCAGCGTGTAGCCGCCGCCATTCACGAGATAGCCATACTTGTCCATCGTAAAATCGCCACGGCGCGTGTAGTAATTCACGCCGTCAAACACGGGGTTCCCGTCAATCGTTGCAACGCGCGACGAGACGATGAAGAAACCCTCGCCATTGATCGCCATATGCGTCGGCACTTCGGAGGCGTCGATAGAGCCCTGCACACCATTGGTGAAGGAAGGCGCCGCCAGCACCGCACCCGGCAGATGGTTGCGGCTCGTCGAAGCGGTAACGATGTCTTGAAAATTAGTATCCGTCCGCTTGAAGCCGATGGTCTGCGAATTGGCGATATTGTCCGAGATGTGACCGAGCGCGCTCGACTGGGCGCGAATGCCGGTAATGGCCGTGGTCATCGATCCAAAAAAACTCATGGGCCTTCTCCATGCGGTCCGTCCCGTCAATGCGCAGCGGGACACTTGCTGGCTCACAGGGAGCAAGGAGCAGGCCAATAATTTAGCTATGCAAAATCAATGACTTACGATTTTTCGCTGCGGACGGGCGGAAGCACATGCCGGGCATTCGCCCTCACCCCGGCAAAAATTGCCGCTGCGTCCGCCATGCACTTTGCAATCGTCGCTCAAAAGCGGGCAGCAGGCCTATCGCCAGCAAACAGGCCTTTCCCTTGAACCTCGGAGACCCAGCCTTTAGGTTCCTTCGCGTTCAGCCATTCGCTAATCGGTCGCTTCGCGTCCAGGGGAAAGCCAGATCATGAAGTTTGAGGGAACAAAAAATTACGTCGCCACAGAAGACCTGCGCGTCGCCGTCAACGCGGCCATCACGCTGCAGCGTCCCCTTCTAGTGAAGGGCGAGCCCGGTACCGGCAAAACAGTGCTGGCCGAAGAAGTGGCAAAGGCGCTCGATGCGGAGCTCATCACCTGGCACATCAAGTCCACCACAAAGGCGCATCAGGGCCTTTATGAGTATGACGCCGTGTCGCGCCTGCGCGACAGCCAGCTTGGCGATGAGCGCGTGAAAGACATCCGCAACTACATCGCCAAGGGCAAACTGTGGGAAGCCTTCGAGCGTGAGAAGCGCCCGATCCTGCTCATCGACGAAATCGACAAGGCCGATATCGAGTTCCCGAACGACCTGCTGCAGGAACTCGACCGGATGGAATTCTACGTTTACGAGACGAATGAGACGATCAAGGCCGCACAGCGCCCCATCGTCATCATCACCTCGAACAACGAAAAGGAACTGCCGGACGCCTTCCTGCGCCGCTGCTTCTTCCACTACATCAAGTTCCCGGATGAAGAGACGATGCGCGCCATCATCGACGTCCACTTTCCCGGCCTCAAGGGCAAGCTCGTGCAGGAAGCGCTCTCGATCTTCTACGAGATCCGCGACGTGCCGGGCCTGAAGAAGAAGCCGTCCACGTCCGAACTGCTGGACTGGCTGAAGCTTCTCCTTTCGGAAGACATTTCGCCGGAAACGCTGCGCGAGAAAGACCCGACGAAGCTCATCCCGCCGCTTCACGGCGCGCTGCTGAAGAACGAGCAGGACGTCCACCTCTTCGAACGCCTCGCCTTCCTCGCTCGCCGCGAACGGAACTGATGTAACGCGTCATCGCCGGACTTGCCCCGGCGGTCCACGCTTCATTGCAAAAGCCCGCGCTTCACCCGCGCGGGCTTTTTCTATAGCTACTTCTCCGCTGCGGGCTCCGGCTCCGGCTCCGGCTCCGGCTCCGGCACGATCAACGGCTGCTCGCCCGTGAAATCACCAAGCACTTCGGCCCGCTCCCGCGTCATCTGCGAATGGCAACTCGCCAGCAGCATCCCGTAAAGCGTGCCCTGCGGGATGCGGAAGCGCGCGCAGGTGATGTTCTTATGCGCCTCATAGGCTTTGGCGCTCTCTTCCACCCACTCCGTTAACCGGGCGTCCTCCCGCCCGATAATTTCCGCTTCCCGCGCCGCGGCAACGCCCTCCCAATAGTCACGCAGCTCGTACTGACAGAAATTCATGGC
>JBAYOU010000422.1:0-2506 GCA_041678065.1 Parvibaculum sp.
CCCTGCCTCAGTGCCATGTTGACGGCGATTTGCACGCAAGGCCCGCAATCTTCCGAGCGCAGGGCGGCAATGGCCGCAACGCTGCTGATATCGCGCGGCAATGCCTTTTGATGATTGTAGAGGGCGGTTGCGAGCGTGAGCCGCCAGAAAACAGCGGGCGAACCCGCATGAATGTCACGCATATGTTCTGCGCTTTCTCCGGTCATTCTTTCCTGTAAAGCGATCACGCGCCGCGCGAAAAAGCCTTTCATGTCTGCTTCCCTTTCATGTTGTCAGGTGTTGCGCGGGGTGGACCACCAGGCGAGGAGTGCCGCGGCAACGGGCGGTGCGAAGACGCCGGGAAGGTCGATCAGCACGTGGGAAAGGGGCAGCCGGGCGGCGGCTATGTCCCAGACATGAAGGAGAGCATGAAGCGTGAGGTAGAGCGTGACGGCACCCAGAAGCGGCAAGCTCGCCGCAGGCCAGCGGAGCGCGCCAAGTGTAAGGAGGCCGATCAGCAGATAGGCGCAGCCAATGTCGCGCACGAAATGCGGGTTATAAGGACCGGTATTGGTGACGCCTGCGACACTGCCATACCAGTGTGCCGGATCAGCGAGCATCCACAGCCCGTTGCCCAGCCAGATCAGGGCAAAAAGCCCGAGAGCGGCCTTCCTCAAAGGTGTATGGGGCGGGGTATGATGGCGGACTATGGTGGACATTGCGGGTTCCCTTGAACGGTTCGATCTTCCATCAAGACGAGATGGAGCCCGGATTTGTGACAGCGTGATCGGGAAGCGCGGAAATCCGCCATTTCGAGAGTGCAACCGGCAGGTTGACAAGGAGGCGGGGGCGGGTCAGTGTGCCGCGCACTTGCAAATAACGGGGCTGTAACAAGCCTGATTGCCGGCTCCGCCAGAGGCGGTCCGCGCGGGAGTTGCCGGAGCGCGATGCATACCTATCTCGACTTCGAGAAGCCGATAGCAGAACTGGAAGGCAAGGTGCAGGAGCTGAAGCTTCTCGCCCAGGAGGACCCGTCGGTCAGTATTGGCGACGAGGTGGCCAAGCTTGAGCAGAAGGCCGCGCAGCTTCTTCAGGATACTTACGCCTCGCTGACGCCCTGGCAGAAGGTCCAGGTGGCGCGCCATCCCGCCCGCCCGCATTTTCGGGATTATGTAGAAAGACTGGCCGAAGATTTCACGCCGCTCGCGGGCGACCGTGTTTTCGGCGAGGATGCGGCCATTGTAGGCGGCATAGGGCGTTTCCGGGGCCGCTCCGTCCTCTTTATCGGCCATGAAAAAGGCTCGGATACGAAGAGCCGCATCAAGCATAATTTCGGCATGGCCAAGCCCGAAGGCTATCGCAAGGCGATCCGCCTGATGGATATGGCCGAACGTTTCGGCATCCCGGTGGTCACGCTGGTGGATACATCAGGCGCTTATCCGGGCATGGAGAGTGAAGAGCGCAGCGTGGCGGAGGCTATTGCGCGTTCGACGGATCGTTGCCTGTCGCTGGGCGTGCCGCTTGTCTCAGTGGTCATCGGCGAGGGTGGTTCGGGCGGCGCGGTGGCGCTTGCTTGTGGCAACCGCGTGTTGATGCTCGAACATTCCATCTACAGCGTGATCTCGCCTGAAGGCGCGTCCTCCATTCTGTGGCGCAGCTCCGACAAGGCGAAGGAAGCCGCGACCGCGATGAAGATCACCGCCCAGCATCTCCGTGAGCTTGGCGTGATCGACCGGGTTTTGCCGGAGCCTGTGGGCGGCGCGCATCGCGAACGCAACCAGATGATCAAGGAAGCGGGCGACGCGATTGCCGAGGAACTCAAGGGGCTCGAAAAGCTTGATCGCGATTCGCTTCGCCGCACGCGACGCGAGAAGTTTCTCGCAATGGGTCGCATCGGTCTTTCCTGAGCGCTCTGACGGCGCACGGATTCACCTGCTGTTAAGCATGGCTGCCTAGAAAAAGATGGTTGCCCGCAGCCATTTGCAGGACTGCCCATGCTTTCTGAACATGACCCGTTGCAGACCGCCAGTGCAAGGCAGTTCCTCGCCTATTGGGACAGTCTCCCCAAGGTGGATTTCGTCCCCGACAGGCAGGATTTTAGCCCGAGCCGCATTGCGACGCTCATGTCGGCTGTCACGCTTCTCGAAGTTGTGTCGGAAGATCTCATTCTTCAGCGGTTAACGGGCACGGCCATCTGTCGGGCGCTCGGCTTTGACCCGACGGGACGCAATGTGGCGGATCTCATGTCGCCGCTTCTCTGGCCGGAATACCGAGAAATGATATCGCTTCAACTGTCGGTGCCTTGCGGGCGGCGGAACATGCTGCGCAGTCGCCGCTCCAATCTGGTGGATCGCGCGGAGGTGTTGACCCTGCCGCTTCGGCATGCGCTTTCCGGCCATTGGATGATCCTCTCCTATTTCGATGGGCTCGACCCGGTGGGCTATGACCCCGGCCCTTACGAAATCCTGGGGTATGAGGATACGCGCTGGATTGATACTGGCGCGGGCGTGCCCGGCCAGACCCGGCC
>JBAYOU010000423.1:0-2504 GCA_041678065.1 Parvibaculum sp.
CTTGCCGCGCGCCAGTCCGCCACGGCGGCAGCGCAGATTGCTACATCGGCGGGGAGCGCCGCTTCGCAGGCCGCCAGCATTTCCCGCGCCGTCTCGACGCGCGTCACCCGCACACCCGGTGGGTCGGGAAGAATGGTGGGGCCGGATACAAGCACCGTCTCCGCGCCAAGCCGCGCCACAGCCTGCGCAATTGCATAGCCCTGCTTGCCCGACGAGCGATTGGCGATATAGCGCACCGGGTCGAGCGGCTCATGCGTCGGCCCGGCAGTGATGAGAATGCGTTTGCCCTTGAGCGGCCCGCCGCCCGGATAGGCAAGTTCGGTGAAATGGCTTTCGATGGCGGCGAGAATTTCCGCAGGCTCCGCCATTCGCCCCGGCCCATATTCGCCGCAAGCCATGTCGCCGGAATTGGGGCCGACAAAATCAACACCATCTGCAAGCAGCGTTTCAAAGTTCCGCTGCGTGGCACGATGCGTCCACATGCGCACATTCATGGCGGGCGCGATCAGCACCTTCTTGTCGGTGGCAAGAAGGGCGGTGCTCGCAAGATCATCGGCAAGCCCGTTCGCCATCTTCGCCATCAGGTCAGCGGTGGCGGGGGCCACGACGAGAAGGTCGGCATCCCGCGACAACTCGATATGGCCCATCTCCGCCTCATCGGTGAGGCTGAAGAGGTCCAGATAGACCTTGTCGCCGGTCAGGCTCGATACGGAAAGCGGGGTGACGAATTGCTGGGCTGCCGGGGTCAGAATGGCGCGCACCGAAGCACCGCGCTCGCGCAGGCGGCGGATCAGTTCAAGGCATTTATAGGCCGCGATGCCGCCGCCAATAATGAGCAGCACACGCCGTCCCTGGAGAATATTCTCGCTCAACATCGGTCTCCCGCCTGCAACAATTCATGCTCGCGGGGAGGCACCCCGGCGAGTTTTGCTGCAATTTACGCGCAAACATAGATATTCACGAGCAATATTTGTAGATCAAGCAAGATTCTTTTTGCGCTCGGGAAATCGTGCGGTCAGAAAATCTCGGTGAGCACGAGGGCAAGCAGAGCACCAAGCGCCATCCAGAGCAGGGGATGCCCGGAAAAATGGCGGTTTCCCGCTCTCGAAACCGCCTCTGTGGAGGATGGATGGAGGCGGATCCCCTCTTCATCGACGCTCTCGGCGAGGAGGCGGGCCGTCCGTTCCGCCTGATCCAGCACTTCCGGCAGGCGGCCCATCACGCGGCCAAGCTGGAGCGCGCCGGCAGCGGCTTCCTCGATCCGCGCTTCTGGCCCCATCCGCTCCATCATCCAGTTCTTAAGCACGGGCTCCGCGCTTTCCCAGATATTGTGGTCGGGGTCGAAATAGCGGGCGACGCCTTCCACCACCACCATGGTCTTTTGCAGCAGGATGAGTTCAGGCCGCGTCCGCATGTCGAACTGGTCTGTCACCTGAAAAAGCTGGGCAAGGAGCTTGCCCATCGAAACCTCGCGCGCAGGCCGCCCAAAGACGGGCTCTGCTACAGCACGGATTGCTTGTGCAAAGGCATGGATGTTTTTCGAGCGCGGCACATAGCCTGCCTCGAAATGGACTTCGGCGACGCGCACATAATCGCGCGTGACGAGGCCATAAAGGATTTCGGCAAGGAAGCGGCGCTCATGCGGCGCGATCCGCCCCATAATGCCAAAATCCACCGCGACAATATTGCCTGCGGCGTCAATGAAGAGATTTCCCTGATGCATGTCGGCATGAAAAAAGCCGTCCCGCATCGCATGCATGAGGAAGGACTGGATGACGAGGCGGCCAAGCCGGGCCATGTCATGGCCTGCCGCAATGAGTGCATCGCGGTTCGCAGCGGGAATGCCTTCGATCCATTCCATCGTTATGACGCGCCGCGATGTCCGCTCCCAGTCGATGCGCGGCACGCGGAAACCTCGATCGGCAACGATATTCTCCGCCATCTCCGACATGGCAGCGGCTTCAAGCCGAAGGTCCATCTCAAGCTTCACGCTTTCGGCAAGCGTCTCGACGCTCTCGACCGGGCGAAGACGTTGAGCAGGCGGATAGCGCCGCTCGATCTGTTCAGCCGCGAAGAAGAAGCTCTCAAGGTCGAGTGCGAAACGCTGCTCGATGCCCGGTCGTAGAACCTTTACCGCCACATCGCGTTCTTCTTCCGCGGCGATGCGGGCGCGGGTCCGCGCGCGGTGAACCTGGGCAATGGAGGCGGCCGCAATGGGTTCGCTCAGCGAAAGGAAGAATTCCTCAACCGGCCCGCCAAGCTCCTCCTCGATGATCGCGCGGGCTTCTTCCATGCCGAAGGGCGGCAGATCATCCTGCAGAAAGGCAAGTTCGCTTGCGAGCTCCGCTCCGATGATGTCGGGCCGCGTCACGAGAAACTGACCGAGCTTGATATAGGCAGGGCCGAGCGCGGCAAGCGCCATGGCAAGCCTTTCGCCTGCCACAGCGCCTGATGCTTCGGGTGCTGCCTCCCAGGGCATGCGAATTTTCGCAAGCGGCATCAGC